>JAGAPA010000018.1 GCA_017623455.1 Clostridia bacterium
GATCCGTTCAAGAAAGAGAAGCAGAAAAAGTAGAGGAAGTGCAAGTGTCGGAACAAAGATGTCCCTTAAGGGGCAGCTAGTATAATAGGGCTATGCCCGCATAAGAAAAACCACCAGCTTAGCTGGTGGATTCTTATTTTAAGTGCAATTATTTCTTGGTGTTGTATCCGTCGGGATTCTTGCTCTGCCAGTTCCAAAGCGAAGAACACATCTCGTCAATGCCAAGCTTAGCAGTCCAGCCAAGCTCCTTTTCAGCCTTGTCAGCCTTAGCGTAGCAAGCCGCGATATCTCCGGGACGGCGGGGTGCGATAACGTAGGGGATCGCGTGTCCGCAAGCCTTCTCAAACGCCTTGATTACGTCAAGAACGCTATATCCGTTGCCCGTTCCAAGATTGTAGATATAAACTCCGGGATCGTTGATCTTCTCAATAGCCTTGATGTGTCCCAAAGCAAGGTCAACAACGTGAATATAATCTCTTACGCCCGTTCCGTCGGGAGTGTCGTAGTCGTTACCGAAAACGTTAACCTTTTCAAGCTTTCCTGCCGCAACTTTTGCAATAAAGGGAGTAAGGTTGTTGGGGATACCCTTGGGATCTTCGCCGATAAGTCCGCTCTCGTGCGCACCAACGGGGTTGAAGTATCTGAGAAGAATAACCTTCCACTCGTTGTCGGATACGTACAAATCCTTCAAAATTCCCTCAAGATAAAGCTTTGTAGAACCGTAAGGATTGGTGGTGGAAAGTCTGCACTCCTCGTCAATGGGAAGACGCTCGGGAGAGCCGTAAACGGTAGCTGAAGAGGAGAATACGATTTTCTTTACGTTGTGCTTGCTCATAACGTCAAGAAGAACGAGCGTGCCGTAAATGTTGTTATCATAATAAGTAAGAGGAATTCTTACCGACTCGCCAACAGCCTTAAGACCGGCAAAGTGAATAACGCTGTCAATCTCGTTTTCGCTAAAGATTTTTTCCATAGCGTCCTTGTCACGAATGTCTGCGTTATAAAACTTGGGACGAATACCCGTGATCTGCTTGATTCTGTCAAGAGAAATTTCGCTCGAGTTAACAAGGTTGTCAACAACAATAACGTTAAAGCCCTGATTGATAAGCTCAACGCAGGTGTGCGATCCGATGTAGCCTGCGCCACCGGTTACAAGAATATTTTTATCCATAAAAAAACCTCCAAAAATCTTTTCGCTTTCTATTATACTTAATATTTTAAGAAAAATCAACAATATTTGCTCGAATTTCGAATAAATTTAACTATTATTTTACAAATCGCAAAAAATATCTCATCAGCCCGATTTGTGCAAAGTTCTAAAATAAAATACAATTCGCCCACGTCTGCCCGATAGCCGTAAATACTAAATTAAGATTAAGCCCATCAACACTTTTCTACGATAGAAAAAGCTCAGCTCCAAGCTTTGAGCCCGTATATAAATTTGTCTTGTGCCCAAGCGCACGCATACGTAAATAATTTACTAAAATAGCAAATTGTATATTAAATGTGTATATTCACTTGCAATTACAAAAGAATGGTGGTATAATAAATTTGCGACCTAATTTATTTTGTAAAAAAAATCCGAGCCGAAGAGTACGAAAAATTCTACTTGGAAGCTATTACATATATAAAAACAAACTTAGACAATGGAGGTATCTATGAAGAAATTTAGAAGTTTGTTTATTTTAATAATGGCAATCGTTTTACCAATGGTTGTCTTTTCACTATCAGCCTGCGGTTCAAACAACGCACCAAAAGATACGAGACAGGTTCCCGTGTATCAAGGTATGAGCATTACGTCTGCAACTACCGACCGTACCGTTGAATCGTTTACTGATCCCAATAACGGTAATGATAATAACGGCAACCATTACGGTTGGTATATGGGCGATCATAAAGATAAGGATGAGAATTTGGATAATGATCATCCGTTTGAAGATAACGGATCTGACGAAAACATAGAAACCGAGATAAACGGTTCGTTGGAGATTATCGGCACGGATAAAGAGATCTATTATGCAAGTGTAAATGAGGACGTTTATATTAACGTCCATATCAGCAACCCCGATAACTTCGAAATATTGTCGTTTACACTTAATAATCAAAAATATTCGAGCTATATGTTTGAACAGGGTTCGGATATGGAGACCATCGTTCTTAAGTATAACGTAGGAAAAGATTCCGGAATATTTGATTATACTATCGATGCGATTAAGTATATCGACGGCGAAAAAATCAAAGACGTTATAATCGGTGGAGAACAAACGATAAAAGCCGGAGTTAGACGTGAGAATCAAGTTGCCGTAAACGTAAGTAATCTTGCTATTTCAGCGAACGAATTTTCTTTTGACGTAAATATCGAAGATAAGGACGAACTGATTGCATTCAGTAACGGATCACTCAGCGCGGTATTGTATGATGGAAATAATTTGATTGCTACCCAAAAATTAAGCTTGGGTATTAATTCTGTCAAGTTCGAAAACTTAGCGACAAACTCCGTATATCAGTATGCAATCGTAGGAAGTTACGACGATCTTGTAGAGGGAGTGCGTCTTAACGTGCTTTACAAAGAAGCATTATATACAAAATCAATCGTTTTATTTAAGGATATAGTCGTAGAACAAGAGAGTATCAAGTTTGATTTTGAGTGGGATAACGAGTTTCCCGATAAAACGATCAGCGCTATCACCCTTCTTAAAGACGGAGAAACGTTGAGAAATATTGCCGTTACCGATAAAGAAATTGGCGGTTTGTTGTCTGCAAACGAATACAGTTTGGTTGCAGAATACTCTAACAAAGGAAATAAAGAATCAATCTCCATTCAGTTTACGACAAAAGACAAAATTGTTCCCGTTATTGTAATAGAAAACGTAGTTGCTGATTCCGAAGTTGTAGAATTTGCAGTTAACTGTGTAGATGTTGACGGAGTAATAAAAACGTCCAAAACCACTCTTTATCGAGCCGGAGTAGAGGTTGAAAGCTTTAACGGTTTTGCAGCCAAGTTCGAAAATTTGCTTTCTAACAATGAATACACAGTAAAAGTAGAAGTCGTTTACGATCTCAACGACGGAAACGGCGAAGTGGGTTTAGCCGAAGAAGCAACTTTTACAACCGTTGCAAAGAAAATTCCGTACATTGACGTGACTAAAAAACAAATAGAAAAAGACGGATTTTCGTTTGAGATCACCGAAAGCGATTCCGATAACGTTGGTAATGTAAGTAAAATTGCAGTTTTACGTGACGGAAATGAAGATGTTTTGCTGAACGTGGAAGACAGAATTGCAAGCGGACTTCTTTCAAATACCGAATATATATTGAAAGTAACTTACACCTACGATCTCAACGACGGTAAGGGCGAGCAAACTATCGAAAAAGAGCTTGAAGTAACCACCGCGAAAAAGACGGTACCTTCCATAGACGTACAACTTGCGGAAACCACAAGCGAGAGTGTTAAGTTCGTGGTAACTGAAACCGACACCGACGAGGTGGGAGCAATTTCCAAGATAGAATTGTTGCAAGCCGATAATGTTATCAAGCAAGCGGAAAGTGCAGAAGTAAGAATCTTTGCCGGCTTGCTTTCGGATAACGCATACGTAATCAAGCTTACCTATTCTTACGATCTCAACGACGGTAAGGGCGAGCAAACTATCGTAAAAGAGCTTGAAGTGACTACCGCGAAAAAGACGGTACCTTCCATAGATTTACAGCTCGCAGAAACTACAAGCGAAAGTGTTAAGTTCGTTGTAACTGAAACCGACACCGACGGGGTAGGAGCAATTTCCAAGATAGAATTGTTGCAAGCCGATAATGTTATCAAGCAGGCAGAAAACACGGAAGTGAGGATCTTCGACGACTTGCTTTCGGATAATACGTATGTCGTAAAAGTAACTTATATCTACGATCTCAACGACGGCAAGGGCGAGCAAACTATCGTAAAAGAGCTTGAAGTAACCACCGCGAAAAAGACAGTACCTTCCATAGACGTACAACTTGCGGAAACAACAAGCGAGAGTGTTAAGTTCGTAGTAACCGAAACCGACACCGACGAGGTAGGAGCAATTTCCAAGATAGAATTGTTACATGGCACAGATACTCCCATTATTGCGGGAAATATCAATGTAAGAGCTTTTGAAAAACTGCTTTCCGATTCAGCTTATGCGATAAAGGTAACGTATGAATATGATCTCAACGACGGCAAAGGCGTACAAACCGTAGAGAAAAAGATTAATTTTACAACTGTAGAAAAGTCTTATCCTCAAATTAAAGCTCAGATTGTCGACTACACCAAGACAAGCGTTGAGTTTACCGTTAACGAAACCGATACCGATGATGTAGGATATATCAAGAAGATAGAACTGTTGCACGAAGGCGACAATCCCGTAGTTGCCGAAAATGCTGATGTCAGATCGTTTGACGGTTTGTTGTCTAACAACGAGTACACTATACGAATTTTATACGTATACGATCTTAACGATGGAAACGGCGAACAAAAAATAGAACGTGATTTGAATTTTATCACGTTGGAAAACATCCAGCCATCATTCAAAGCTGAGCTTTTGGAGATTGGACAGTCTTCCGTTAAGTTTATCATATCCGAAACCGATATTGACAAAGTGGGAGAGATTAGCAAAATCGAGTTATTACATAGCGAAAAAACCATTGTTGCGGAAAATACGGAAGCACGTAGTTTTGACGGCTTACTTTCGGATAACGATTACGTTTTGAGAGTAACGTATGCATATAATCTCAATGACGGACAAGGCAAAAAAATTACGGAAAAGACACTTACGTTCCATACTCTCAAAAAGAAAACACCGGTACTTGAAGTTCAAGTTGCGGAAATCACAAACGGCAGTATTAAGTTTACCGTTACCGAGACGGATACCGACGAGGTGGGATCGATTTCCAAGATAGAATTATTGCACGGCAACGACGAGCCTGTTATTGCGGAAAGCACGGAAGCACGTAGCTTCGAAGGTTTACTTTCTGATAATACGTATACAGTAAAAGTAACATATACCTACGATCTTAACGACGGTAAAGGAGCGCAGACGGTTACAAAGCAGTTTGAAGCGGTAACCGCAAAGAAAAAGCTTCCCACTGTGGAATTGCAATCCGCGGAAAGCACGGTTAGCAGTGTTAAATTCGTAATCAACGTAACCGACGTGGACGAGGTAGGAACAATTTCCAAAATCGAGCTTCTGCACGGTAACGACTCTCCCATTGTTGCTCCAAACGTATCTATAAGAGTTTTCGAAGGTTTACTTTCGGACAATGCGTATACCGTAAAAGTAACATATACTTATAATCTTAACGACGGCAAAGGAGAGCAATATATCGTAAAAGAACTTGAAGTTGCCACCGCAAAAAAGAAGATTCCCGTTCTTGAGTTGCAGCTTGCAGAAACCACGAGTGAAAGTGTTAAGTTTGTAATAAACGAAACCGACGTGGACGAGGTGGGAAACGTAGCAAAAATAGAAATGTTGCGTGATGGCACAGTTGTTGCAACCGCGCAAAGCACAAATGATAGAATTTTTGAAGATCTGCTCTCCGATAATGCGTACGTTGTAAAAGTAACCTACACCTATGACCTCAATGACGGTAAGGGCGTACAGTCTATCATAAGAGAGCTAAATGCTAAAACAGCTAAAAAGGTAACTCCTTCGTTCGAATTGCAGCTTGCAGAAACCACAAGCGGAAGTATTAAGTTTGTAATAAACGAAACCGATGTGGACGAAGTAGGAAACGTAGCAAAAATAGAAATAATGCGCGACGGCACAGTTGTTGCAACCGCGCAAAGCACAAATGATAGAATTTTCGAAGATCTGCTCTCTGATAACGCATACGTTGTAAAAGTAACGTACGAGTACGATCTCAACGACGGCAAGGGCGTGCAAACAACGTTTAAGGAACTGGAAGCAAAAACCGCTAAGAAGACGACTCCCGTTCTTGAACTACAGCTTGCAGAAACCACAAGCGGAAGCATTAAGTTCGTAGTAACCGAAGTTGACACCGACGAGGTGGGAGCGGTTATAAAGATAGAGCTTTTGCACGGTTCAGATGCACCCATTGTTGCGCCCAATACTTTAACAAGAACGTTCGACGGTTTGCTTTCGGATAATACGTATACCGTAAAAGCAACCTATACCTATGATCTTAACGACGGCAAGGGTGTACGAACAATCGTTAAGGAATTGGAAGCAAGAACTGCCAAAAATGCAATCCCCGTTCTTGATTTATCGGTAGTAAGTACCACAAAAACAACCGTTAAGTTTGATATTGTGGAAGACGATATCGACTCGGTAGGAGCTATTGCAAAAATCGAATTAGAACACGCAGGCTCAGACCCCATTGTTCTTAGTGATAATACTCTCCGCATTTTCGAAAACTTGCTCTCTAACAACGCGTACACCGTAAAGGTAACGTACGAGTACGATCTTAACGACGGAACAGGTGTTAAGCAAATAGTAAAAACGGCAGAATGTAAAACCTTGGCAAAGGTTGTTCCCACCGTATCTGTTACAAAAACAAACGTAACGCAAAGCAGTATTACGTTTAGTGTAAAGGTAACCGATACCGATAAAATTGCAACTATAAAAGCAATCAAGCTTCTAAAAGGTGGTGAAGTAGTACAAACCGCAGAAACGGTTGATGTAAGAGAGTTTGCCGATCTTTTGTCCAACACGTCGTATGATGTGGTGGTTGAGTACGTGTATGACTTAAACGACGGCAAAGGTGTAATTACTAAAACCAGCGCGGTTGCAATCTCCACCTTGTCTTACATCGTTCCTACTTTGACGGTAAACGAGGCCGAGTCTGTCTTTGAGTATGATAACATTCAGCTTAAGCATGTTTTGACCGATAAAGACAGTAAGGCTATATCTTACAGCGTGGAATTGTATGACAAAACGGAGTTGATCTTCAAGACCGACAACGCATTGTCCACCGAGTTTGACGGACTTAAGTGCGGTTATGACTACACGGTAAAAACAATAGTAAAATACAATCTTAACGACGGTAAGGGAGATCAGTTCAATACAATAACAACGACGGTAACAACACCTTACTATATCGATTCTTACGGAGTTTGGTATCAGGTAAAATCCGACGATACCGTATCGGTTGTAGGCTACAACAAAGGCATTACGGATATCGAAATAGCAGACTACGTTTGTGGCTATCCCGTAACATATATAGGAGTCAGTGTATTCAGCGAATGCAAAACACTTTCCACCGTAAAATTACCTTCAACGTTAAAATCTATTGGATACCATGCATTTAGCGGTTGTATCAATTTGTATAACATTGAGTTAAACGAAGGCTTGGAGGAAATCGGTCAGAATGCGTTTAATGGCTGTATGGCTTTGGATAACGTAACAACCCCAACCACTCTCCAAAAAATATGTGTTGCGGCATTTAGTGGATGCACAAGTTTGAAGAACTTGGAACTTAAGGAAGGTCTTATAAATATCCAGTCTTCGGCATTTAGTGGTTGTACAAGTCTTAGAAGAATTATAGTACCCTATAGTGTAGCATCCGTCGAAGAAGGCGGATTGCGTGTTGATTTGTATTCTAATGAAAATACTAAAATTTACGTAAAACGTCTAAACGTCAATGGATTGTGGCATACAAAATATGCAGAGGATTATTCTGAAGGATTTACATACGGACAAAGTACGTTATTTAACTTCAAGGAATTTATCTCGGACGAAAACTTTGTCTATGCATTGCTTAACGACGGAACGGTAGAAGTTGACGAGTGTCTGACCGGCAGTAAAGAAATTACAATCCCCGAAACAATTAACGGTTATACCGTAGTTTCGGTAGGTTTCAAATGCTTTGCAAACAAAGCGATAACTTCCGTTCAGCTCCCCGATACCGTTAAGTATATTAAGTATCAAGCATTTTACTATACCGGGGACATAAGGTCAATTAATATGCCCACTTCGCTCGCAACCGTGGAAAGTATGGCTTTTTACGGTGCTATAAATATGAGAGCGCTTAAGTTTAATTCCCTTCCCAATATTGACAGTTATGCATTTGCAAATTGCAGAATTAAGTCGTTGGATTGGCCTCAGGTAATCCCAAGTGATTTTGAGTATTCGTGGGATTACGAAGCAACATTGACCGGTTATTTGAGTGGATATGCATTTGCATATAACCAATCTTTGTTATACGTAAGCTTACCTGCAAATTACAGTTATATCGAAAGTGACGTGTTCTACGATTGTCCTAATTTCATGATCGCATCTTTGGCAGAAAGAAGAAGCGAGTCCTGGAATGAGCATTTTGCAGGAACCGCACCCACGGTTTATTGGAATTCCTATCTCGACGAGCAAGGAGTTCTTTACGAAATTAACAATACTATTTTGTACGAAGAAAAAGCTACGATAACCGTACGAGACTATTTTGGAACGGACAGTGAAGTGTTAGTTTTGGATGAAGTTTGCGGCAGAATCGTATGGATGTTAGGAGAAGAAGCTTTCTGGGATACTCCGGCAGACTCTCCCATCTATTCTTCAAAGGTTCAAATGATTGCCGAGCGTGCTGTTCCTTCAGGATATACAAATTTATATCCAAGATATGATTTTATATCCGATGATTTTGCATGTAAAATCGTAAACAACACTATCGAAATTATAGGTTACGTTGGACAAGATAGGGATGTTATTATTCCCGACGAAATCGATGGCTACCCGGTTGTAAAAGCAGAAATGGGATTATTAAAGAAGAATTTCTTTGAGCCGGATTTGGACGGTAATATAGATTTTACTCCACCGTATAATACCGTAACCGTTTCATCAAATCTTATGTCTATAATTTTTTATGAAGGTTGGGGTAGTAATTTGCCTGGAAAAATGAATTATTATAAGGGTGGATACTATCTTGCATCAAAAGATAACGAGTATTATGCATTGATTAAGGTAGATAATGCATCCGAATTTGAGCCTCATCCTCAAACTGCATTGCTTTTAACGTACGTTCATAGTTCTTCCATAACTATTCCCGATTCCGTAAAGGCAATTGGAGATAGAACGTTTTATGGCAGTACCGCAATAAGCACTATAACGTTTGGAGAAAATAGCCAACTTAAGAGCATAGGAGAAGATGCCTTCTATAATTCATATTTAGCAAGCATAAACCTTCCTGACAGCCTACTAAGTATAGGAGATTATGCATTTTCTAATTGCAGTAAGTTGACAAGTATAAGTCTTCCCGATAATTTGATAAGCATAGGAGAAGATGCATTTTGGTCTTGTGTTAACTTAAGAAGTATAGAAATTCCGTTAAGTGTAACAAGCGTGGGTGAGGATGCTTTCTCTGCTTGTAAAAATCTTGTAATTTATTGCGAGGCAAAAACTAAACCAAGTGGATGGAGCAGTAGCTGGAAATATTTAGGAACTATTACAGTAGATGGAGTGTGGGTCAGCGAAAATTGTCCTGTAATTTGGGATTGTAAAAACAACAATATAGCGGATGATGGTTATATATACGGTATCACTATTGATGGAATAAACTATGCAATAAAAGGAACCAATGCTAAAGTTATAAGAACAAATATAAGCGGAGAAGTAATTATCCCAAGTACTATTACTTATAATACGCAAACGTATAAAGTAACAAGCATAGGAAGAGAGGCGTTTTTTAATTGTATGAGTTTAACAAGCATTGTAATTCCTGATAGTATAACAAGCATAGAAAGCTTAGCATTCTCATCTTGTTATAATCTTACAATCTACTGTCAAGCATCAAGTAAGCCAAGCGGCTGGAAGAGTAATTGGAATAATTCAAGCTGTCCTGTAGTTTGGGATTATAAAAATAATAATGTAGCAGAAGACGGTTATGTATACGGAATTACAGTAGATGGACTAAATTATGCCATAAAAGATAATGAGGCAGTAGTAGTAGGATTAAATACAATTGGGGACGTTGTAATTCCAAATGTTATTACGTACAACTCGCAAACCTATTCTGTAACAAGCATAGGAGCTAATGCGTTCTATCGTTGCAGTAGTCCAACAAGCATAGAAATCCCTGACAGCATAACAAGTATAGGAAGCTCTGCGTTCTATGGTTGCAATAGTTTAACAAGCATAACAATCCCGTTTGTAGGAGCAACAAAGGACGGTACAGAAAATACTCGATTTAACTATATATTCGGTGGTAGTGTGCCCACGTCGCTTAAAACCGTAATAATAACAGGCGGTACAAGTATAGGAGAAGATGCGTTTTATGGTTGCAGTAACTTAGCAAGCATAGAAATACCTGCAAGTGTAACAAGTATAGGTGGTAATGCGTTCTATAATTGCAGTAACTTAACAAGCATAGTAATCCCAGACAGTGTAACAAGTATAGGTGGTAATGCGTTCTATAATTGCAGTAACTTAACAAGCATAGTAATCCCAGACAGTGTAACAAGTATAGGAAATTTTGCGTTCTATAATTGCAGTAACTTAACAAGTATAGAAATCCCTGACAGTGTAACAAGTATAGGAGAATATGCGTTCTATGGTTGCAGTAGCCTAACAAGCGTAGTAATCGGTAATAGCGTAATAAGTATTGGAAATTCTGCGTTCCGCGGTTGCAGTAGCTTAACAAGCGTAGTAATCGGTAATAGCGTAACAAGTATAGGAAAATATGCGTTCTATGATTGCAGAAGCTTAACAAGCATAGAAATCCCTGACAGCGTAACAAGTATAGGAGAAGATGCGTTCTCTAAATGCATAAGTTTAACGTCTGTATATTATAAGGGAAGTATAGATCAGTGGGTGGAGATAGAGTTTTTTGGTAGTTCTTCTAATCCGTTATCTAATGCAGAAAATTTATATATAAAAGGAAAGCTAGTAACAGAAGTAAAACTGACAACGGCAACAAAAATCAACGACTATGCGTTCTACGATTACAGAAACCTAACAAGCATAGAAATTCCTAATAGCGTAACAAGTATAGGAAAATCTGCGTTCCTTGGTTGCAGTGGCCTAACAAGCATAGAAATCCCTGCAAGCGTAACAAGTATAGGAAATTTTGCGTTCTATAATTGCAGTAACTTAACAAGCATAGAAGTCCCTGATAGCGTAACAAGTATAGGAAGTTCTGCGTTCTCTGGTTGCAGTAGCTTAACAAATATAGAAATACCTGCAAGTGTAACAAGTATAGGTGGTAATGCGTTCTATAATTGCAGTAAATTAACAAGCATAGAAATTCCTGACAGTGTAACAAGTATAGGAGGATGGGCGTTCTCTGGTTGCAGTAGCTTAACAAGTATAGAAATTCCTAACAGTGTGACAAGTATAGGAAGTTATGCGTTCTATAGTTGCAATAAGCTTACAATCTACTGCGAAGTCGCAAGCAAACCAAGCGGTTGGGATGGTACTTGGAATATTTCATACCGTCCCGTAGTTTGGAATTGTAAAAATAGTAACGTAGCAGAAGACGGTTATGTATACGGAATAATAATAGATGGGATAAACTATGCAATAAAAGATAGTACTGCAAAAGTAGCAGCAGGCACAAATGCAAGAGGAGATCTAGTGATTCCAAGTTCTATTATTTATAATTCTACAATGTATAAAGTAACAAGTATAGGAAACGGAGCGTTCAATGGTTGCAGTAGCCTAACAAGTATAACAATCCCCGACAGTGTAACAAGTGTAGGAGATCGCGCGTTCTCTGATTGCAGTAGTTTAACAAGTATAAAAATCTCCAATAGAGTATCAAGTATAGGAAATTATGCGTTCTCTGGTTGCTATCATCTTACTATATATTGTGAAGCTAAATCAAAGCCGGGCGGTTGGAAAAATGATTGGAATATTTCATACCGTCCTGTAGTGTGGGATTGTAACAATAATAATATAGCTACAGACGGTTATGAGTACGGTATTTCTGTAGACGGAATAGAGTATGCAATAAGGTGGTCTACGGCAAAGGTAGTAAGAACAAGCATTGACGGAGACATAGTAATTCCAAGTACCATTACGTATAATTCAAAAACTTATACGGTAACAAGTATAGGAGAGTATGCATTCTATGATTGCGATACCTTAACAAGCATAAAGCTTTCCAATACAGTAACAAGTATAGGAGATAATGCATTCTATGGCTGCAATAGCTTAACAAGTATTATTCTTTCCGACAGCTTGACAAGTATAGGAGAGTATGCATTCTGTGATTGCAATAGTTTAACAAATATAATTCTTCCCAACAGTTTGACAAGTATAGGAACTTATGCATTCCAGGTTTGCAATAGTTTGACAAGCATAATAATACCTCAAAGTGTTACATATATCGAATATTATGCTTTTAACGGAAAATATCCAATATACTTAGAATCATCTGCCATTCACAATGGTTGGCATCCAAAATGGAATATTGGTATCAAAGAGTATTTCTACAGCGAAACACAGCCTACCGCAGACGGTAACTATTGGCACTATGTGGACGGAGAAGCTGTTTCTTGGTAATAATTATTCGCCATATTTCCCTAAAACGGTCTTGTGACCGTGTTTCCCTAAAAAAATCCTCACCGCGTATAGCGTGATACTCTTAACGGAGTATCACGCTAACTAAGTTTGCCCTCCAGGCAAGTGAAGTTATCTTCGATAGTGAAGTTCACCTCAATAGTGAAGTTTCGCCTGACGGCGAAGTGATGGGCAAACTTAACTTCACTTGTGCGTAGTACAAACTTCACTGCGTAGCAACTTCACTTTTGCAATAGCAAAAACTTCACCAACAGAAAAAGAGAGGACATTTCGGCTACTGACCGATTTGTTCTCTCTTTCGCTCTATCCCGACAAAGCGAAGCCTCGTGGCAAATTCTTGCTGTTTAAGCGCATACCTTTGTGTCGTTGCCGAATTACCATAAAATTTTTAACAAACCTCTTAAAAACAGTTGAGAAATTTTTGCAGTTATGCTATAATTTTCTCGTATGTAAAAAATTTGGAGGTTTACTATGCATTTTTCTAAAGCAGTAGAAGAAATGGTTTGTGTCGCAAAAGGACCTAACCACGGACCCGCGCCTATTCCCGAAGAAGGAAGATGGGTAAAGGCAACGGAAATCAAAGACATTAGCGGTCTTACACACGGTGTAGGCTGGTGTGCTCCCCAACAGGGCGCTTGTAAACTTACGCTCAACGTTAAGGAAGGCGTAATCAGAGAAGCACTTGTTGAAACGTTGGGATGTTCGGGTATGACTCACTCGGCTGCAATGGCAGGCGAAATTCTTCCCGGCAAGACCATTTTGGAAGCACTCAATACAGACCTTGTTTGCGATGCTATCAACACCGCAATGAGAGAGCTTTTCTTGCAGATCGTATACGGCAGAACTCAGTCCGCATTCTCCGAGAACGGACTTGAAATCGGCGCAGGACTTGACGATCTTGGAAAGGGTACCAGAAGCCAGATCGGTACTATTTACAGCACCGAAGCTAAGGGTGTTAGATACCTTGAAATGGCAGAAGGCTACATCACCAAGCTTGCTCTTGACAAGGACAACCTCGTAACAGGCTATGAGTTCGTTAAACTCGGCGTTATGATGGAGAAGATTAAGGCTGGAGTTCCCGCTCAGGAAGCGTTGGAAGCATCCACCGGACATTACGGCAGATTCGAGGGCGCCGCTATGTACATCGATCCTCGTAAACAATAAGGAGGCGCAATATGGCTATTACTTTTGAAGGATACGAGAAGAGAGAGAAGAAAATCAACGAAGCTCTCGCTAAATACGGTATGAAAGACCTTGAAGAGGCAAGAGATCTTTGCCTTTCTAAGGGTGTTGACGTAGAAAAGATTATTAAGGGCACTCAGCCCATCGCTTTTGAAAACGCAGTTTGGGCTTACACCCTTGGTTGCGCTATCGCTATCAAGAAGGGATGCAACAAGGCAGAAGATGCAGCAGTTGCTATCGGCGAAGGCTTGCAGTACTTCTGCGTTCCCGGCTCCGTTGCAGAGCAAAGACTCGTAGGACAGGGCCACGGAAACCTTGCAGCTATGCTTCTTAACGAGAACACCAAGTGCTTCTGCTTCCTTGCAGGACACGAATCTTTCGCAGCAGCAGAAGGCGCTATCGGTATCGCAAGAACCGCTAACAAGGTTAGAAAAGAGCCCCTCCGCGTTATCTTGAACGGTCTTGGTAAGGACGCTGCTATGATTATTTCCAGAATCAACGGCTTTACCTATGTTCAGACCAAGTTCGATTACTTTGCAGACAAGCTCGAAATCGTAAAAGAAATCGCTTACTCCGATGGAGATAAGGCAAAGGTTAAGTGCTACGGCTCCGACGATGTAAGAGAAGGCGTAGCAATCATGCAGCACGAGCACGTAGAAGTTTCCATTACCGGAAACTCCACCAACCCCACCAGATTCCAGCACCCCGTTGCAGGAACTTACAAGAAGTGGTGTGTTGACAACGGCGTTAAGTACTTCTCCGTAGCATCCGGTGGTGGTACTGGACGTACTCTTCACCCCGATAACATGGCAGCAGGTCCCGCTTCTTACGGTATGACCGATACCATGGGAAGAATGCACTCTGACGCACAGTTCGCAGGCTCTTCTTCCGTTCCCGCTCACGTAGAAATGATGGGACTTATCGGCGCTGGTAACAACCCCATGGTTGGTATGTCAGTAGCTTGTGCAGTTGCTCTTCAGGAAGCTTTAAACTAAAAAAACGAGTGAAATACTTCGTTATAGTGCGAAACTAAAAAACGCCTCTTCGGTTACGTACGTATAGTACGCGCTCTTGAGGCGTTTTTCTTTTCTTCTCTAACTCGCATTTGACACGTTTTTAGGATACTCGTTCTTTATATTGACAGTGGGTATACCCACTGGTGCGCAGACGCACAGTCGATATGAAGCCTTTTTTAGCTTTTAACCATACAAGACTTTCCTTGTTTAGTTAAGGGAAGGGAAACGTGACGTTTCATCCGATATGTGTCGTTTTACTAAGGTCTACGATTTGAGTTTATGTGTCATTATACTAAGGTCTACGATTTGAGTTTATGTTTATTTTAATGTAGGGGCGATTCACGAATCGCCCGTATGAATGGTAAGCGTGACGCTTGTAAGAATTGTCCACTTTATAAGGATAGAGGATATGCTCATTCAATGTCATTGCGAGCCGTTGTAAACGGCGTGGCAATCTCTTAAGGGAAACAAAATAACATACAACCCAAATTTTGTCACCAACTCAAATAATAATAAATGGAGTGCGCACTACACCTTCTTATAAATCACAAGTTCGCTGGAAAGTTGTGTGGGGAGAGTAACTTTAATTCCGTTGTTTACCATCTCATAACCCGAAAGTTTAACCGTAGCGCCACTGTTGTCAAACGTTACCTCGTAACAAGCCGACACGTCAATACCCTTGGGATAAACAACCGTGCTTTCGTTGGGGTTAAGCACAAGGCGGAAAATACCGATTACGCCAGCCGATTTATCGGAAGCGGAGCGTTCCAAGATTACCGTGTCGTGTGGTTTTGTAGCGTAAATTTCGGGAGTGTGGTGATAAATTTTGCCGGTAGGAGCAAAGGGGCGAATTACGTTCTTGTAGATGTCGAACGTGTGCTTTACAAAGTCGAGCTGTTGTGTGTTAAAGCACGAGTCCTTGCTATTAAACTGGTTAGCAGTAGGTCTGCCGAAAATCGTATTTCTTACCGAGCAGTCAAGCGCGCCATGTTCGTGAGAGAACATTCCTGCGCACAACCTATCCACGTACTCGGGCGGAAGCACCATAGTCATACCGTTAGTGATAAGCACGCTAAGGGGGAGTGTGTTTTCGTCAGTAACCCAAGTATGGTCAAAGTTTTTAACGAACTGAAGATCCGTTCTTGCACCGCCCGACGCGCAGTTTTCGAACACGACGTTTGGATATTTTTTACGCAAACGTTCAAACATCGCGCATACGTTCTCATAATAACGGTAAATTCCGTTCTCGCCTTTTTCGTTAAAGTAGTGCATATTGGAGTAGGAAATATTATAGTCGAGCCTGAACACGTCAATCTTATAATCATCCACAAGATGGCAAATTGAGCTTTCGATAAACTCAATAACTTCGGGTTTTGAGCAGTCAAGAACGATATCCTTTTCGCTCGTAACCTTAGTTATATACCAATCGGGATGCTTTTCCCAAATCTCGGAAAGAACGCCTGCGCGTTCGGGCTCCATCCAAAGTCCAAACAACAAGCCTTTAGAGTGCGCATATTCCCTGATCTCGTCAAAGCCGTTGGGGTATAAATCTTCGGCGTAGTTCCATGTGCCAACGCGCTTACTCCACTCCTTGGTAGCAAGCCCCTTAGGACAGTACCAGCCTGCGTCAATAATAAACGTTTCTGCGCCAATATAAGCAAAGGTATCGCAAAATCTCTTGCAAGCTTCGATATCCATAGTACGTTCAGGGCCCATTCCGCCCTCAAACCATCCACCGTTCATACCGTGAGCGTGGGGGATAGTGAAAACGCTCTTTCTCGTATGCTCGTGCATCTCGTTGATAATGTCGTCCATGCTCGCGTTCATCATACCGATATGAAGAGCGGGGGAAACGAATTTACCGTTTTTCTCTAATACGTATGTGGGATTTTCGCCCACAATACGACAAGCAAACGAAAGTCTTGCGGTGTGTTCTCTGCTCTCTGTGTTAAAGTCGATATCAAAAGCGTAGCCACCCGAGTAGGCAAGTTGAGCAAACCAAATAGAGCCGTAGACGTTGTTCTTTACCATAAACATCGGATGACGGAATCTGTCACGGGAGAATCTGCCCTCAATCGTCTGTCTTGCAGATGGCAAATCATGCCACTTAAACGCGCCTTCTTGCATATGCTGAGAGGTGGTAAAGTAGCCAAGCGAGAAGAGCTTGTCCGCGTTTTCGTCCGCCGTATACTCGTGCCAGCGGTTAATTTTATCCATACCGCCTGCCATAACGGTAACGTTACTAACGTTGAGCTTGTCTTTTCCGATATTTTCAATCTCGATATGGCGCGTTAGAATTGCCGTGCCGTCAATAAGAGTGCAAACGTATGCAACAATGGGGAAGACGGTGTTGGAAAGCTTTATCCTAACTTCAATCGAGCCGTTTTCTTTCTCGTTTTGCTCGCAAAATTCGTATTTCCAATTATTGCGACAAGTAACCCCGTTAATATCCACCGAAAACGTTTCCTTTTTAAGAAAATCACCGGGAGTAAAGTAGGTGGGCATATCCTCAAGCACGTCCAATGTAAAGCCAGAGCCGTTGTAGCCCAAAGCGTTAAAGTTTCCACCCCTAAAACCCTCTTCGTAAACGGTAAGACCGCTACGGTAACAAAATACGGGCATGTCGCCGTCTTTTATAAACAGATTACAAAATTTCTCGCTCATAGTTCCTCCGATAAAAACAATAATATTCTAACTATAATTGTAAACTATTACTTGTGTTTTTGCAACTGAAAAATCAAAAATAAAATATAAATTTTCAATCAATATTTTATTTGCCGTAATGATTGTATATTTGCATTTTTATTTTAGGCTCAGTCGCAACAGTAGGTTGATATTTCAAGCGTAACGCTTGACCTAAAATAGTATGTTATACAAAGAAAAGTACAAACTTTAGTGGGTTATTGAATTTTGGTATGGTTTATACCTTTTTAGTGCCACTACGAAATACAGCGTGTTTTGTTCGGTTACAGACTTTGCAGGTAATAATTCAAATTATTATATTTAGAGCAAAAGTACTTGCAAAGTCTGTGTTATTGTTTTGCTGAATAACAATATTGGGAGTACGCCTGCGTACCGCCCTTACAAGAACACTTGTCTTTCTTGTGTTTTTCTCGTCAAAACATAATAATATTTATCAACCATTTGTTGTGACATAGCCTTATTTTTTAGTTACACTAAGTTTAATAAACGTGTCGCATTTTATAGACTTTGCTCGGAAATAGTGGTATAATATAAGCAAGTAAAAAACAAAAAAAGAGGAGTATTATGAAGCTTTCGCAAATTCCCGACACACAGCTGAAAAATCTTACCGTGTCGCAAAAAACCGATATCGTATACGGTAAAATCGAACAAAATACCGAAAAGGCGGACGTTGCAATCATTTTGGGTTGTGAGCCAAAACGAGCAGAAAGGCGCGCCCTTGCTTGCGTTGAGCTTTATAAAAAGGGCTTGATAAAATATATTATTCCCTCGGGCGCTCCGCAAAATCAAGTAAACGGAGAGAGCTTGACAGAGGCTGAGTATATGAAACGCGTGCTTGTAAAAAACGGGGTTAACCCCGATATTATCTACAAGGACGAGCATGCTCTTACTACGGTAGAAAACTTTTTGGGAAGCGCAATGGTGTGGCACAGAAATATCAGCTTTTACAAGACGGACAGTGCGTACGTGGTGAGCGCAGCCTGTCATATGCGCAGAGCTATGTTTCTTGCTAAAGCGGTTTTACCAAGATACCTCAAACTCTATTGCTACTATTCAAACGACGAAAAGGACAATGCTCAAAGCTGGTTCAAATTCCCCGAAATTATCAAAGAAGTGGATTGGGAAATAAGATGTCTTAAAAAGCTGATTACAACGGGCATAATCGACGATATTGAGTTTTGCGAATAACTAAAACCTAAAAACCTCGAAAATAAGTTGTCTAAATTCATATTTTATGTTATAATAAAAAATAGGGTGCAACGAACCCACTAAAAACGGAGTTGACTTATGGAAGAAGTAAAAAATGAAAAACTTGAAAAAACAATGAAAGTTCTCAAAATAGTAATGCTTTCCATTTTGATTTTTGTTGGCGTTGTGTATTATGGAATACAAATCTGGTTCAGACTGCCAATGACGTCTTATTACAATGCGTCTACAAAGGAATTTGTTATTCCCGGACTTAACGATAATTTCGTTCCTCAGGGCTTTTGCTACGACGAGAAAGAAACGCAGTATCTCGTGTCGGGTTATGATTCCACGGGAAAGGCGTCTTCCATCTACGTTGTAAACGACGAGAAGGATGAAGAGAAAGTCCCCACCAAGCGTGTTGCTCTCGCAAAGAAGAACGGAGACGTGTTCGACGGGCATGCAGGCGGTGTTGCAATAAACGGCGATTTTGTCTATCTTGCAAACGGTCAGCGCATTTACGTGTTCTCTTACGATGAGATTAAATCCGCCCAAAACGGTGCTACGGTAAAGTATCTCGGATATAAAAAAATTCAGTCGGAAAACGAGGACGGAGATGCTGTAAGTGCATCTTTCGTGCATACGTATAACGGAAAACTGTACGTGGGCGAGTTCCACGACGGTGGAAAATACAAGGCTGACCCTTCTCACAAAGTCGTTACAAAGGCAGGCGATACGCGTAATGCACTTATGCTCGAGTATGAGCTTGACGATAGCGCGCCTTACGGAATAGCTATTGCTCCTACGCGTGTTTTTGCTATCCCCAATAAGGTTCAGGGTGTGTGCGTGGATGGAGATACTATTTACTGTTCAACCTCTTACGGCTTGGCTTTCTCCGAGATTTACAGGTATGATTTAAGCAAGGCTGCAAACGAGGGAGTGAAGGCAGTTGTTGGATATGACGTTCCGCTTTATTCTTTAGATAGGACTTCTCACGTAAAGACTTATACCACAGCGCCCATGGCAGAAGAGCTTGTTTACAAGGACGGAAAGCTCTATATTATGAGCGAGTTTGCGTGCAATAAGTACATAATGGGTAAGTTTGTAGAGGGTAAATACTGTTACGCCACCGACCTTACCAAAATGTAGCAAGCGGTGACGCTTGACCCAATATGAGTGCTTTTTCAAAGTAGAAGTAATTATATTTAGTAGGTACTTCAAGCAGGTTTAGGCCTTACAATAATAGACGCTTGACCCAATATGAGTGCTTTAGCTTATACAAGTAATTAAATTTAGTGAGTTTTTCCGGTATGAGCAAGCTATAGTAAAAAGAAAAGCCCACCGTCAATAAGTGTACTTTAGCAAAGGTGAGTAATTAAATTTAGTGAGTGCTTCAAGTTTGAGCAAGTTATAGTAAAAAGAAAAACTCACCGTCAAAATGAGTTGTGCTAAGGTAAGTGCAAGTATCTTACGTTGCTATTACTTTTCACACCCGACGACATTGCGAGCGGTAGCGAAGCAATCTCAACCACAGCCCACCGTCAAAATGAGATTATTGCAATAAAATTTCTGCCTATTCTATGTATTTCTCTTGACAATAAATGCATTTACGGATAAACTATAAAGGCTGTTAAAACATATAATAAACTATAAAGGTAAATATAAATGATAAACAACACGATTTTAGACGCAATAGGCAAAACACCTATCATCCGCCTCAACCGTATGGTAGACGAAGATTCCGCACAGATTCTCGTTAAGTTCGAGGGTTTGAACGTAGGCGGATCAATAAAGACGAGAACCGCATTTAATATGATACGAGATGCCGAGGAAAAAGGACTACTTAACAAGGATACGGTAATTGTAGAGCCTACGAGCGGTAATCAGGGTATCGGTCTTGCGCTTGTAGGTGCGGTAAAGGGCTATAAGGTAAAGATTATTATGCCCGACTCAGTAAGTGAAGAGCGCAGAAAGCTCGTTAACCATTATGGCGCAGAAGTAATTCTCGTTCATGATAGCGGAAACATTGGACTTTGTATAGAAGAATGTCTTAACCTTGCCCTTAAAATGAAGGCGGAAGATCCAAACGTTTTCGTGCCCCAACAGTTTGAAAATCCTGCAAATCCGCAAATTCAGAGAGAGGCAACGGGTATGGAAATACTCGAGCAGGTTAACGGACCTATTCACGGTTTTTGCTCCGGTATAGGAACGGGCGGAACTATTACGGGTATTGGCGAAACACTTAAATCAAAGAATCCCGATATGACTATTTGGGCGGTAGAACCCGAGAACGCGGCGATTTTGTCGGGCGGATCTATTGGAACTCATATCCAGATGGGTATAGGCGATGGAGTGATCCCTGCGATTCTTAATACTAATATTTACGATGATTTGTGCATAATCAAGGACGAGGAAGCAATACAGGCATCCAAAGACCTTGCAAGAAAGGAAGGCATCATGTGTGGAATAAGTAGCGGAACCAACGTTGCGGCGGCAATAAAGCTTGCTAAAAAGTTAGGAAAAGGCAAGACTGTTGTTACCGTTCTTCCCGATACTGCGGAGCGTTATTTCTCCACCCCGCTTTTTGAAGACTAAAAAAACAACACGGTATAAGCTTGGATTATACCGTGTTCTTCTATCCTAAAAAACTTTAAGATCAAACAAAAGGAGAAAACTTATGCGTTTTACGTACTGTCCGGACTGTGGCGAAAAACTGATAATGAAAGAGATTGGCGACGAGGGAGAAATTCCGTATTGTAACAATTGTAAAAAACCGCTTTTCGATATGTTTTCAACGTGCATTATCGTGCTTGTAAAAAACAGAGATAACGTGCTTTTGCTCAGTCAAAGCTACATATCCACGCAGTACCGCAACCTTGTGTCGGGCTATATGAAACCGGGCGAAAGCGCAGAGGCTTGCGCAATGCGCGAGGTTGAGGAAGAAGTAGGTGTAAAACTTGATAAATTAGAGATTATAGGCACGTATTGGTTCAGTAAAAAGGGATTGCTCATGATAGGTTTTATGGGTGAAACCTCACAAACCGAGGTTAAGCTTTCCCCCGAGGTGGACAGAGCCGAGTGGGTGCACTACGATAAAGCAAGCGCACTTGTTCATCCAAAGGGCGGTGGAAGCGTGTCAGCTATCCTTGTCGAAGAAAACTACAAACGTATCACGGAAAATAAGACAAAACAGGTATAACTTGCATTTTTGCAAGTAAAATTTTATACTGAAAGAGGTGGCGATATTATGAAAAATACGTATGCGGTAAAATGCTTATATCAATCAAAGTTCTATAGTGATAACAATGAATTAATGGAAGACGTACTGCCCGTTTGGGAAGAGCGAATAGTATTGATTAGAGCAACGAGTATGGACGAAGCTGATTTGAAAAGCGAAAGGATTGCAAAAACGTACGAGTCTGATTATGTTAACGAAAACAACCAAACCGTTAAAGTTAGGCTTTACGCAGTCGTTGATATATTCGCCGTTTTTGACTCAAACGCAAAAACAAATATAGAGGTCTATTCAAATACCTTTAGCGCAACCGAAGAAGATATCGAAAAAATATTGGATATTGAGTATTAGGCGGAAGAATAAACACAAACAACAAACCTTATGAAAAAGCACGTCGCATTTCGACTTTACGAAGTACGGCGTGCTATATTTTATTCTAAATTATCATTTGTTAACTTGTTTTTTCCGTGTATTATTTATATAAAATCTACCGCAAAAAGCTTAACTTTATCAGCTCCGTGTGTTTCGTTAAACACAATCTTAATCTCTTTTGCAATCACGTTAAGCGGAACGAAAACAAGAGAATGGAAATTGTTGTCCGTTGAGTAAACCTCTTTTCCGTCGGCATAAACTGTAAAAGATTTAACTATAGTTTTAGCAACTCTTACGTTCTTAAAATCTTTTCCGGTGTGTAGCTTCATTGCGAAAATTCTCATCTTGAAGTTGTCCGAAATCGAGAGTCTTTCATAGTCCGGGTCAAAGCGAAGTCGCAAAGTATCAATTTTTTGGGGGGCTTTATAGCTGAACGTTAAATTTTCTCCCACGTTCAAAACTATGCCGTTACACTCGTTTTCGCTTCTTGGTCTTTCCACGCCGTTAAAAAGTATTGCTTTTTCTTCGTCGGGAATATTTAGCTTAGCAGAGAGCGAAAGTAAATTAACTTCACGTTTAATATGTGGTAAAAACACGCCGTTCTCAAGCAGGATCTGCTGAACCTCTTTATAATGATTTGTAGCAACTTCTCGCATACGTATGCCGTATTTTAGCGCAACGGAAACCGCAGTTCCCATCGCTTGACCAAGCAGAGCGCACGTTCCCATAACTCTCGTAGAAGAGAGCGCAACGTGGCTTACGCTAATATTTCGTCCTGCAAAAGCAAGGTTTTCCACGTTTTTGGAATACAGACAGCGCAAGGGGATTCCGTAAGGCTTGGTTACGGGAATCATAATAGACGGAGTGATGTTTTCCTCGTTTTTGCGCATACCGTAAGGATTATGATCGTCCATTGGCCATCCGCCGTAAGCAATCTCGTCCTCAAAATTTCCGCCGGATAGCACGTCGTGCTCGGTAAGAACGTAATCTCCTATATATCTTCTGCTTTCGCGCTTTCCGGGTAAGAATCCTACCCATTCAAGCTCCCAGTTCTCCATGCCGTGATCGCCATAGTTTTTAATATGATCCCAAACTCCGTAAATGCAGGCAAGCAGCTCGCGTCTTACCTTGTCCGCGTCGTGTATAGAATCCATCTCACCACCAAGCTCTACCCACCAAAGGTTTGCACCGCTCGTAGCAATTCTGTGATCGCGGATTTGAGCGTGGGCTTTTGCCTCACCTGCGGAAAAACACTCGTCGGTAGGGTATACGTTTGCAAACGAGGGCGGAGTAAAGGGTACGGGCGCATCCGTTTCGCGTGCAGCCAATATTATAGACATACCCATGGTTTTCTCGTCGGCAACTTCTTGCGCAAGACTTTCGCCGTATTCGTTCTTGCTCTCTCTGCCGTGTCTGAAATGCGCGCCCGTAAGCGGAGCAAGTATGCTGTCGCCCGAGCAATCCGCAAAAATTGTGGCGGTAACCGTATAAAAAGTATACGTAGTAGTTTGCCAACCGGTAACCGAAACGATTTTATTTTCCTTAATTTCGGCGTCTAAACAAGTGGTGTTTAGAAGAAGCGTAATATTCTCGTTTTCTTCAGCCATTGCGTAAAGGTTGGCGTCAAAAAGCGAATGGTTGAGAGTGGGGTTGTGATAAATATTGCGCTCTTCCATCTCTACAATAAGTCCGCTTTCTCGGTTATAAACGCCTTTTGCGCCTCTTACCCACATTCTCACCTCGCTCGAAGCGTTTCCGCCAAGCATGGGTCGGTCCTGAATGAGAACGACTTTCGCGCCACGACGCGCCGCCGAGATTGCAGCAAAGGTTCCCGACAGCCCTCCGCCTATTATGCAAAAGTCACAATTTAAGGTTTTTTTCAGTAGGTTATTATTCATAAAACACCGCCGAATAATTATTTTTTTATTATTTTAGCACCTTTTCTTGACAAATACAATAAGTTTTTCTATAATAAAACTATAAAAAAATACAGTAAAGCAAAGGGGATGGAATAATGGCAATCAAGCAAATTTATTATAATACTTTCTCAAACAGACCATATTTCGAAATGACCTCGGGCAAGCGACCGTGGGATATTATTCTACTGCTTACAGACGGATCTTTTTTGATAAAAATGCTTGACAAAGAACTCGTAATATCAAAAGGCGAAGTTTTGTATATTCCCGCAAACGTATATATCGAGCGTAAAATAATAAGCCCGATCAGCTTTCATCAGTTTGCATTTGTTTCCTCGTCCGACCAAACGTTCTATTCCTCGCTCACGGCAGGAAAGCTTAGCGTTGACCAAGATAATCTTAAAGCCATCGTAAAAATTCTCGAATCGTCTGCATTTTTGCACATTCATAGCGAAGTCGTTCGCCACTGTATAGAGCGAATCATGTGCGAGCATTATTTATCCTGCAGTAAAGTGGAGGCAGGGGATGCAAAGCTTGGTAAGGATATATACGATACGCTTTCCTTCTTCAATAATAATTTTGATCAAAAAATTGACCTTAAAGAGCTGGCAGGCAAAGTGGGGCTTAGTTATACGGGTTTTTTATGGAAGTTTGAAAAACAAGTAGGAACAACTCCACTCAAATACCTTGCGCATATTAGATTAAGATATGCAAAACAACTGCTGATGGAGGGAGCTTTATCGGTTGCCGAGATTTCCGAGCGTTGCGGATATTCAAACCCGTACTATTTTACGAATGTTTTCAAAGAAAATTTCGGACAAAGCCCCACGGCGTTCAGAAATGCGGAAAAAGAAAAGCAAGTGTAGTAGAAAATTATATTATTTACTGCAGAAAATTGTATTGAAAAGGCAAGAATATTATGTTATTATAAATTATCAAATCCTTTTGGAGGTATGTTATGAAAAAAATAAGAATTGCTCAGATAGGAACCGAGCACGATCACGCAACTCCCATGATGGAAACTTTTCGCATGCTTGACGATATTTTTGAAGTAGTAGGTTACGCGTTTACGGACGAGGAACTTTCCGGCATAAATCAAAATATGTACAAAGGTGGAAAAGGAGCGTATGATGGCGTAAAACTTTATACCGTACAAGAGCTTTTGGATATGGACGGTCTGGATGCCGTTGCAATCGAGGCTGAGGATATGTATCTCGTAAAATACGCAAATATGTTCGCAAAGAAGGGCGTACACGTACACATGGACAAGCCGGGAAGTCAAAGCATAGAGGACTTTGAGGAAATGCTTTCCAATATGAAAAAGAGCGGAAAGATTTTCTCTATAGGCTATATGTATCGCCACAACCCTGCCGTAAAGAATCTTTTGGATAGAATAGAAAAGGGCGTGTTTGGAGAGATTTACTCGGTAGAAGCGCATATGAGCAGAAACGATCAGGTTTGGAAACGTAATTGGCTTGGTTCGTACAAGGGAGGAATGAACTTTTTCTTAGGCTCTCACCTTGTGGATCTTATCGTGCAAATTCAGGGTATTCCCGAATCCGTTATTCCGCTTAATTGCTCAACGCACCTTAACGACGTTCACAATGAGGATTACGGTATGGCAATCCTAAAGTATAAAAACGGCGTATCGTTTGAAAAGTCTTGTGCAAGCGAGCGAGGCGGTTTTTCACGTCGTCAGCTTGTAATTTGCGGAAGTAAGGGCACGGCTGAAATTCGTCCCTTAGAAGGTCCTGCGCAGGGTCAGCACATGTGTTCTAACAACATTATCGAAGCTATTGCGCCTGATAACGATCTTTGTGCTTGGACTGTGCCGTACAAAAACGGTGGAGAGTTTAAGTTCCACAGATACGCTGATATGGTAATCGATTTTGCAAACCGTATCAAAGCAAACGATCAGGGTAAGTATACGCTTGAATATGAGGCTCGTGTTCATAGGGTAATTTTGGTTGCAAGCGGAATAGATTGCGATTATAAGAGTGAAATTAAGTTGTAAATTTACGTAAAATAAAAAGTCCGTTGACTTATCAACGGACTTAATAAAAATTTTTACAAGCTCTGTTTTTTTGCAAATTCTTTGGGAGTTTCGCCCGTGCTTTGCTTAAAAGCTCTCGAAAAGTGATAAATGCTCGAAAATCCGCATTGTTCGCTAATTTCGCTCACGTTTTTCAAGCCTTCTCTAAGCAGGCGTTTTGCCATAGCAATTCTAATATCGCACAAATACTTTTTAGGAGGAACTCCGTACTGCTCGGTAAACTTTCGTCTAAAATAACTCTCGCTCATGTTGGACACTTGAGATAATTTCTTAATGCTAAACGAGGGTGATTGGTACTCGCTTTCAATAATACGTATTGCGGAATTCAGTATATTATCGGTATTTTTCTGGTGTGTAAGAAGAGAGATTATGGAATAAAAAATACTCATTTTAGTGCTTGTAGGAGCGTTGTGGATACAAGCGTTTTTAAGGTCTGAGCAAAGCTTATGGAACTCGGACGGCTCTGCCAGATCAAAAGATACGAACTTTGTGTGATTTTCAAGAGGTATAAAATTGAGCACGTAAAACTCACCACCCTCGACACATCTCCATCTATACGTGGAATCCATAGGGTGAAAAAGAGCGTGGTTGTAGTCCGAAACGTAATCTTTGCCGTTGTGCGTATAAATAAGTTTACCGCCCAACGAAAAGGATATTCCGCTAAACTTGCGGTTTATGACGTTGTGAACCTTTCCCGTTGGCTGAAAAATAGTAAAGGCATCGTCAATATATTTAATTGTCAGCTCGTCAATATTCATTTTATTCCCTCTCCATAAATAAAGTATAATCAGTTGTGCCAAAAAAATCAATACTTAAGACTGAAATTGTAGCGAAAATGTTAAAAATAAAATCGATTTTGTTATGGACAAATAAAATAATCGGTGTTATAATAGATAGCGATACTTAATAAATTAGAAATTAACTTAAAAAAGGAGAATATTATGTTTACTTATGACTTTTCTGGTAAAACTGTTGTTGCTTCGGGCGCAGGCTCCGGCATGGGACTTTTACTTTGCGAATGTTTTGTAAAAAACGGCGGTAACGCAGTTCTGGTTGATATCAACGAAGAAGTATTAAAGGAAAAAGTTGATAAGATCAACTCAGAATATCCCGGCAGAGCAATAGGTCTTGTTTGCGACGTAAGAAATTACGAACAGGTAGCAAACGTTTGTAAAAAAGCAGTTGAAACGTTCGGCTCTATCGACGTTGTAACGTCAATGGCAGGCGGCGCGGAAACAAGAATTTTCAATACCTGGCAAAATGGCTATAAGGAGTTTTGCGATATACCCATCGAAATATTTGATTGGAGTTTGGACGTTAACTTAAAGGGACAGTTTTATTTTGCACATGCTGCGTACAAATATATGAGAGAGCAAAAGAGCGGTGTTATTTTGGGAATAGGATCTATAACGGGACACGAGGGTAGCGATACCGCTGTAGGTTATGCAACCAGTAAGAGTGCGGTTATGAACGGTTGGGTAAAATCCTTGGCGTTTGCAGGCGCAAAATATAATATTCGCTGTAACACCATAGCGCCCGGTCCTGTTATGACAAGACCTGGTATGGCAAATATGAAAACGCTTATCGGTCGCGCTGCAGAGCCACAAGAACTTGTTGACTTAATGCTTTATCTTTGCTCCGATATGTCGGCATCCATTACAGGACAATGCATTTTAATGGACGGTGGAAGAAGCATAATGTTCGATAAATACCACGGCGAATTTGGAAAGTACGATAAAAAATAAGGAGAAGACAATGAAAAAAGCAACGTTTCTTACGTATAACAAACCCTTGCTTTGCGCAATGGTACAAGAAGACACTGTAGAAAAAATGAAGTTCGTTATCCACAACTCGATCTCAAACGGAGCTGAGGCATTGGGCTTACAACTTGAAGAATTGGTGCTTGAGGATAGAACGGAAGAAAAGCTTAAGGACTTATTCGCAACGTGTAAAGGGCTTCCCACGTATATTACTTCGTACAGAGGCAAAAATAGCGCAAATCTTAGTGAGGACGAGCGTGTGGAACTTCTTTTGCTTGCGGCAAAATGCGGAGCAACGCTTTTAGACGTTATGAGCGACTTGTACGATCCTCAGCCTTATGAGGTTACCGAAAACGAAGAAGCAATTAACAAGCAGAAAGAGCTTATCAAAAAGCTTCACGATTTGGGAGTTGAGGTTCTTATGTCCACGCATACGCATACGTTCTTTGATGAAGACACAATCATCAAGATTGCAAAAAGTCAACAAGAGCGTGGCGTTGACGTTGTAAAAATCGTAAACTTCTCGCAAACGGAGGAACAGCTTATGCATAATATCAGTGTGTGTTCCAAACTTAAAGACAATATCGACAGACCTTATTTGTTCCTTACAAACGGCGTTCACGGAAGATTTATCCGTCACGTAGGACCTACTTTGGGCTGTTGTATGTATCTGTGCGTAAACGAGTATAAGCCCGGATATTCTACCGAACAACCCAAACTTACGGCAATTAAGCAAGTAAGAGATAACTTTATATTATAAGAAAAGAAGGAGAAACAATGAAAGCAGTACTTATCGGAAAAAACAAAGAACTCACTTGGTCGGAAGTTCCATACCCCACCATGGGTAACGACGACGTTATCGTAAAGATTGAAGCATGCGCGTTAAACCGTGCAGACCTTATGCAAAGAGAAGGCAACTATCCCCCTCCTCCCGGATGTCCCGAATGGATGGGCTTGGAGATTGCCGGAACTATCGTAGAAATTGCAGAAGGAGCAAAGAAGAAATCTAATTGGAAATTGGGCGACAAAGTGTGCGCTCTTTTAGGCGGAGGCGGTTATGCGGAGTATGCTAACGTTAAGTACGATATGCTTATGCCCATTCCTAAAAATTGCTCTATGGTAGAGGCTGCGGCAATGCCCGAAGCATTTGCAACCGCATACCTTAACCTCTTTATCGAGGGTAAGCTTAAAAAAGGCGATACGCTTTTGATGCACGCAGGCGCGAGTGGTCTTGCAAGCGTGGTAATTCCTATGGCTAAGGCTTTTGGTATCCGCGTTATAACTTCAACAAGAAACGAAAAGCACTTAGAGGAAATCAAGAACTTGGGCGCAGATATAATTATTAATACGTCCAAGGAAAAAACCGCCGACGTTCTCAAGCGCGAACTCGAGGCAGGCAGACCTGTAGACGTAGCTATCGACTGTATCGGCGGATCTCTTATGGGCGAATGTTTGCACTATCTTAAGCACGGCGCGCGTTGGATCATGATTGCGTCGCTTGGTGGAGATAAGACGGAAATCGACCTTAGAAATATCTTCGTTAGAAACGTTAGAATCGTGGGTAGTACCCTTCGTTCCCGCGCTCCCGAAGTTAAGGCTCAAATCCTTGCTTCCCTTGTAAGCGAGGTGTGGGAAAAGGTAGAACAAAACCTCGTAAAACCCACTATCTATAAGGTATTGCCCATCACCGAAGTAGAAGAAGCCCACGCAATCTTGGAGCGCAACGAAAACGTAGGCAAGGTTGTAATGACAGTTTAAGAGGATTATTAGCTTTTCTTTATAATGAAATAAACGGGACTTATCGTTTGGTTGTGTATTTTAAGTGCACTCTCAAAAAATAAGTCCTCTTTTTTTATTTTTTCACAAAAATCACTTGACAAGCATATTGTTTAAGTGATATCATTTTGATATCGAAATAAATCAAAGGAGCAAAGAGAATGGAAGAAAAGATTTTAACGGTTCGCAAAAACGGAATGGTTGCGTTAATACTGTGTATTTTGGTAGGCTTGGCATCCACGGTTGGATGTGTATACGGGGCAATATTGATGGAAAATAGCGGAAGCTGGTGGCTTTTTGCTGTTTCAATGCTCGTTTTATGTGTATTTTGGATTCCGCTGTGCGGACTTAAGGTGTTAAGACCACAAGAAGCACTTGTGCTTACGTTGTTCGGTAAGTATATCGGAACGCTTAAAAACGAAGGCTTTTACTGCGTAAATCCTTTCTGCGTTGCGGTAAATCCTGCGTCCAATACCAAGCTTAATCAAAGCGGTGACGTAAATGTAGCGCCCGCACCTGTAATCAGTGGGTCGGCGTCAGTTGTAAATTCAAAGATATCGCTCAAAATTATGACACTTAACAACAATCGTCAAAAAATAAACGATTGCCTTGGTAATCCCGTAGAGATTGGAATTGCGGTTACCTGGAAAGTTGTAGACACAGCAAAGGCAGTATTTAACGTGGACAATTACAAGGAATACCTATCCCTTCAGTGTGACAGCGCGCTAAGGAATATCGTGCGTATTTATCCTTACGACGTTGCGCCAAACGTTGATACGACGGGCGACGGAATTGCGGATGAGGGAAGCTTGAGGGGAAGCAGTGAAGTTGTCGCAAGCCGAATAAAGGAAGAGATTCAAAGCAGAGTAAAAGAAGCAGGCTTGGAGATAGTGGAAGCAAGAATAACCTATCTTGCATACGCGCCCGAAATTGCGGCGGTAATGCTTCAGCGTCAGCAGGCGTCCGCAATAATCGACGCAAGAAAGATGATTGTAGACGGAGCTGTCGGAATGGTGGAAATGGCTCTTGCAAGGCTGGAAGAGGGCGGAAAAGTAACGCTTGACGAAGAGCGTAAGGCGGCAATGGTTTCCAATCTTTTGGTGGTACTGTGCGGTAATCACGACGCTCAGCCTATAGTTAATACGGGATCTTTATACTGATATGGCAAACAACGAAAACGAAAAGAAGCAGATACCTTTAAGAGTATCCGCAAAGCTATACAATGCAATCGCTCAGTGGGCGGAGGATGACTTTCGTTCTATTAACGGTCAGATAGAATACTTGCTCACAGAGTGTGTCAAACAGCGTAAAAAGAATGGAAAATACGTATCCGACGAAATAGACGCACCGCTCGAAATTGACATACAATAACACATACGCGCATAAGATTTTGGTGGGCAGACCCACGGTCGATATAATATTTTAACAAAGCTAATCCTAAGTAAGCCTTCTCCCTTGGGGAAGGTGTCAACGCAAAGCGTTTATGGAAGGAGTGTAATATAAGTCAATCTCAATATTTGCTAAAAAAATACAACTATAAACAACAAGGAAAAGACTTAATATGAAAGACGTAATACAAATCAAAAATCTGTACAAATCGTACGGCGACGTAAAAGCCGTACAAGACCTTTCGTTCAAGGTAAAGGAGGGTGAACTTTTTGCGTTTTTGGGAGTAAACGGTGCAGGAAAAAGCACAACTATTTCCATTATGTGTTCAGCACTTCAAAAGGATAGCGGAACCGTTATAATAAACGGCAACGATATCGACAAAGAGAGCGATGACATAAAGCGCGCGCTTGGCGTAGTATTTCAAAACAGCGTTCTTGATAAATCTCTCACCGTTTACGACAACCTTCGTTCGCGAGCCGCAGTTTACGGTATTCACGGCAACGATTTTAAGACAAGACTTGACGAGCTTAGCGAGCTTTTGGATTTCAAACCGCTTCTCAAAAGAACAGTAGGCAAACTTTCGGGCGGACAAAAGCGTAAAATCGACGTTGCGCGCGCCCTTATTCACAAGCCCAGAATCTTAGTTTTGGATGAACCGACCACAGGTCTTGATCCTCAAACCAGACTTACGCTTTGGTCCGTTATCGAAAACTTGAGAAAGACAGAAAAGATGACGGTTTTCCTGACAACTCACTATATGGAAGAGGCTGCGGACGCTGACTTTGTAGTTATTATAGATTCGGGCAAAATCGTTGCAGAAGGCACTCCGTTACAGCTCAAAAACGAATATGCAGGCGACAGTATAACCATTTACGGCATCGACGATGCTACCGCAAATTCACTTGGCATCTCCTATGAGAAAATTAGCGGAGCGCACAGATTTAGCGTAAAAAACACGGCTCAGGCAACCGAGCTTATTACAAAATACCCCCATATCTTCGTAGACTACGAGGTTGTAAAGGGTAAAATGGACTCCGTTTTCCTTACCGTAACAGGTAAAAAATTAGAGGGAGGAGATAACAAATGAAAACTTTTTTAGTAATGCTTAAACGTAATATCAAAATGTTCTTTAAGGACAAAGGTTTGTTTTTTACCTCTATGATAACACCCCTCATTTTACTCGTTTTGTACGCAACGTTCCTCTCAAACGTGTACAAAGACTCGTTTATGGGTGTGCTTGATGGCTTTGGTGTAAAGGTGGAAGAAAGCCTTATGAACGGACTTGTAGGCGGTCAGCTATTCTCCTCGCTACTTGCGGTGAGCTGTGTAACCGTATCGTTTTGCTCCAATATGCTTATGGTGCAAGATAAGGTTACAGGCGCGAGGAAAGACTTTTTGATGGGACCTCTTAAAAAATCCACTCTTGCACTTTCCTACTATACGGCATCGGCTTTCTCAACGCTTATAATATGCGTGCTTGCAATGATTGCGTGCTTCGTGTATATCGGAATAGTGGGCTGGTACATAACCGTTGCGGACGTGTTCCTGATTATGCTCGACGTATTCCTGCTCGTAATGTTTGGAACGGCGCTCTCATCGGTAATAAATTTCTTCCTCTCCTCGCAAGGACACATTTCTGCGGTGGGAAGTATAGTAAGCTCTTGCTACGGTTTTATATGCGGTGCGTATATGCCTCTTGCAAGTTTTGGCGATTGGCTCAGAAATATCGTTATGTTCTTACCCGGAACGTACGGAACGTCAATGCTCAGAAACCACACTCTAAACGGCGTGTTTGAAGAAATGACTTCTCAACTTACCAAAACGCATCCCGAGCCAATGGTAGACGCGCTTATAGAGGGCTTGCGCGACAGTATCGATTGTAACCTCTACTTTTTCGATACCCAAGTCGAAATCGGCACAATGTACCTTATAGTAAGCCTTTCCATTCTCGCGCTCGTTGCCATCTACGTTATTCTTAACGTACTTCGCAAAAAGAAAGACTAACAAAATAAATCAAAGTCCGTCCTGGAAAACCGTTCCGCAGACGGGCTTTTTCAGTATATTTTATAAAACAACAAAATACCGGTCAACCGTTTATTGTATCGTGGCTTTTAGTATAAACCAAAAGATCTTTGTCAAAAATTCTTCGTAAACTAAAAAAATACGGAGAGATATAATGACATATATTTTTATAGCTTTACTGGTAATATCCGTCGTGGTGCTTGCAGTGCTTTCGCTAAAAGGTGAAAGTATGGGGTTTGAACAGACTGACCCCGATTACTTTACGTTGTCAAAATGCGTACAAGGCAATCACAGGTCAAGACTGCTCGTTCCGCTTTGCGCTCGCGTTATCACAAAAAGCGTTACGGCAATGAAAAAACGCGACAAGCTTTTCGAGTACGAAAACTGGCTGTACGATAATGCATATAAGGCGCTTTCTCACCTGAAAATGCTTGCTAAGCTCAGGGTTTCCTCGCTTCCCTCGCACAAGGGTATGCCAAGACTGTATTATATTTTGCATAAGTGTATAGAGGAAGGAGAGGGTAAGATTGACAAATGGCTTAGCTACTTGGAAAAGTTCAATAACTACGGCTATCTCCTCTATCGCGAAAGTAAGGCGCTTCAAAAGATTGGTATATACGTACTAATCGAATATCTTACCGTCTACTACTCAAAGTCGTACGTTTCGTATTCATATTACCTGAAAGGCAAAAAGGACGGAGCAGAGCGCAGAATCGATTTTAGCAGTATCAAATATGCAAGCTATCTTTCGGGAATTTTACACAACTCAGACAATGCAACCGAAAAACGGTTGAAACAGCTTTGCGAGGATAACGGCATAGATTTATACGGAAAGATCTCCGCGTACAGAACGGAGCGCGACGAGTACTGTGTCCGTGTGAAAAACGCAATACTTTCGCTGAGAAATATAGGTGATATAATAAGCGAAGAAGCATTGCTTAAAACGAATAAGGTGAGCGCGTATCTTGACAAAAGCGAAGTGTTTTACAAAGATAACGACAATGCCACAAAGTTTGAATACTTGCGCCTTATCGCAAAGAAAACCAAGCGCGATCAGGAGATAACAACGGCGGTAAAATGCGTTGAAGCGTGTAAAAAAACGGGCGAAGACCTGTATGCTCATCTTGTAAAAGCGCACCGCTCGTCCGCCCTTTACGTTATACTTTTTTTACTAAGGCTCGTTGCGTCGGTTGGCGCGTGCGTAGCGGTGGGAATATATTTCAATTCCCCTGTTTTTGCCGTGTTCTTTTTTGCCATAGTGTACGCGTTTATCAAGCACGTATGTAGGTTTTTAGTGCAAAGACCTCCAAATTTCGTGCCAAAAACCAAGCAAGCATCGGGCGAAACTCTTATTGTTATAAGTGCGCTCGTGCTAAATAGCGAAGACGCTCGTTTTGCAAAGGAGAGAGCAAAAACCGTAAAGTGCGCAAACCCCGATTTTGATGTTTGCCTGCTCGTGGATCTTAAGGACGGGAAACAAAAAATAACTGAGGAAGACAAGGCGGTTATTTCTTCTTTTGAAAATATGGGCGAAGGCGTTTACTGCGTGGTACGAGAGCGCAGGCAAAGCATTGATAAATACGTTGCGTGGGAAAAAAAACGCGGTGCAATAACCGAGCTTTTCAAGCATATACTGACGGGAAAGTCCGATTTTGAATTTTGCTCGCTTCCGCAAAAAAATTACAAGTATGCAATAACGTTGGATATCGATAGCGATATAATTCTTGCCGAGCGTGCAGTTCGGGCAATTTCTCATCCATACTACAATTCGGTCGCCGTCCTTTCGTTTTCCTCACACTGTGCAATCAAGGACGCCCCCACTTTGTACGCAAGTCTGTTTTCGGATAAGGCTTGCGGATATTCGCATAACGGTTTTACCGTGGAAAACGACGTATTTGGAAAAGGAAACTATACGGGCAAGGGAATTTGCAAGATAAAGGAATTTTATGAGCGCACGCTGGATTTCTTCCCCGATAATCGCATTTTAAGTCACGATTTTATCGAGGGCGCTGTGGTTGGATGCAAAAACTGCGACGTGTCGGTAAGCGAAAGTACTCCCGAAACGTTTGGGCAAAGCTTGGCAAGAGATAGTAGGTGGACGAGAGGTGATTGGCAACTTTTACCCTATCTTTTCCCATGCGTTACCGATCGAAACGGCAACAAGCGCAAAAACGATATCGGCATAGTAAACAAAGCGCATATTGCGTCCAATCTCTTTTCCTCACTCTATCCTGTGTTCCTGCTTGCTTCCATATTTTTATCAAAGGGCTATACGTTACTTCTTGCGCTCGCCGTTCCTCTTTTTTCGGTATTTGTATCACTTTCAGAAGTGTTCGTTGCGCCCAAAAAAACGCTAAAAAACGTAGCGCGCCAATTGTATTTGCTCGCTGTATTACCCACTTGCGCTTTTACCGCGTTATACTCGGCGGTAATAACCTTATTTAGACTGATAAGCGGAAAAAAACTTTTAGAATGGAAAACCTTCAGACACGCAAGCTCAAAAAATTACGGTTGGATTTTTTCGCTTATTGCAGGCGCGCTTGCGATTGTTTTGGCTTTCATAAACGGCGACGTGGGCTTGTTGGTGATGGGAATAATTTTTGCAAGCGGTGCGTTTACGTTTGGGCTTGATGCAAAGCTTACTAAAAAACAACCGCATGCAGAGGTTAAAAAAATTGCGCTTGACCTTATCAACGCAACGGGCTCGTATTTTCTCAGCGCGCTCAACGTTTCGCCGTTATACCTTATTCCGGATTTTTACAGCGAAGAGAACGGAAAGTATGCAAACATGACGTCGCCTACAAATATCGGTTTTTCCCTTATCGCGCTTACGTGTTTGAAAAAACTCGGCTTTATTACCGAAGATGAGTATCTGGACAAAACCGATAAAATTCTTTACAGCGTAGACAAGCTCACGAAGTACCGCGGTCATCTTTACAACTGGTACGACGTGCATACGGGCGTTCCGCTTGCGCCAAGATACGTGTCTTCGGTGGATAGCGGAAACTTTTGTATTGCACTATGCTTTGTAAAAGACGAACTGAGTAAAAATTCTCAACTGATTGTCGAAAAACTGATAGGCGAAATTGATTTTTCGTTTTTGCAAACAAATAAAAAACTGCTTGCTACGGGTTTTTGCAACGATACCAAAAAAACGGACGAAAGTTGCTACGATCTGTACGCGAGCGAAAGTCTTCTTACCTATATTTTTTGTCTTGGTTACAACAAGATTGACAAGGAGTGCGCGTTTGCTACGGATTGCAATGGAACGTATTATCGCGGTAACGTTCTGTTTTCTTGGACGGGTGGCGCATTTGAATATCTTATGACGTCGCTTTTTATTCCGTATGTTAAGAGCAGTACTTTATATCAGTCAGCTATATCCCACGTCAGGGCGCAAAAACAATACCCTTTGCCGTTCTGGGGGATAAGCGAGTGTCAGTACGACGGCTTCGACGACAGCGGAAACAGAAAATACAAGGCTTTCGGTATAGAAAAGACCTCGTATAAAAACGAAATGGGTACTGCTCGTGCTCCGTATGCAAGCGCGCTTTGTATGGAGTTTTCTCCGCTTTTGGTAACAGAAAATTTGAAAAAAGCGGAAAAGTGGGGAATGCGCGGAAAGTACGGTATGTACGAAGCTTACGACGGCGAGGTAATAAAAACTTACATGGCGCACCATCAGGGTATGATTATGCTGTCTTTGTACAATGCGTTTACACAAAACGAGGATAAAGAGAAATTTGCATCGTTACCCGAGATTTCTTCTGCACTTTTATACCTGCTTGCGCCTGCCTCCGATATCCGGTACAGCGCGAAAAAAGAAGTAAAGCTAAAGCTGAAAGACGTAAACGTTGCGAAAAACGAAACCCTGTACGAAACCAATATTATGACTTGCGGAGCATACTTGTGCGCGTATAGGGATAATGGCGAGAGCGAAGCGTACTACCACGAAAAATGCGTATATACGAAGGGCGGAAACGATATAGTGCTTACGCTACACCAAAAGAGCTACTCGTTGCTTAGCGGTGCGAGAAGTGCGCTGAGCGAATCAAAAAGCGTATACGTTACCGACAATTCGTTGTTTTCGGCAACTGTAACCGTTACGGCTTCAGCATCGTTTGACGGAGAGATAAGAGAAGTGGAAATAACGAATAAAAGTGACAAACCGCAAAATTTTACACTCGGCTTTTATGCCGAACCGATACTTGTAAAAAAAGAAGAGTACACCGCGCACAAAACTTATAGCAAAATGTTTATCAAAACGTCTTCGGTGAATAATGCCGTAATTGCATATCGGAAGGACGTCGCGCTTGCTTTGACGTGTGAGGACGGCGACGTAAAAGAGCTTGACAGAGGCAGGATTTTCAGGAAAAGCTCGTCCGCAATAAACGTGGATTGTTGCTTGTTCACCGCCAAAAATTTTACGGTTCAAAGCGAGAAAAGCCAAACTTTGCATAGTGCGCTAATATGCGCAAGATCAGAGCTGTTGGCGCAAAATCTTGCATACGTATACTCAAAAACTGACAAAAATACGTTAATGGATGTTTCTATGCATGCCACAGCATCTCAAAGTGTAGGCGAAAACATAAAAAATACCGTAAGCGCTCTAAGGCGCGCAAACAGCGTAAACGCATATTCTATAAGTACTCCGATCGTTATGCTTGACTGTAGCGAAAACAGACTGTACAAGCTTAAGCAGGTTTGTTGTGCGCTTATAAAAGCATCGAGGTTTGCTCCGTGTTTTACCGTGTGCGTACTGTATGCAGAACGCGACGGATATTTCAAGAGCGAAGGAAACAGGGCAAAAGAAGAAGTGAACAGAGCGGTAAGCGAGAACGGTTGCGGTAACCTATCTTTTGTGTTTTTAGAAAAGACCGCAGATAAGGACAAGATAGAACGTCTTAAGCCTATGTCGGTAGCGCCGATATCAAGCTTTCCAACTTACCCCAAAAAGCCTTTGCTTGTAAAAAAGATGGAGGAGCATGCTAAAGTTGTTCTACCGGATATCGTAAATCCTACGGACTGTGGTGGATTTTACAGAAACGGTTTTCTGATTGATAAAGCACCACCCAAAAGCTGGAGCAACGTGGTAAGCAACGGAGAAATCGGCTTTATTGCAACCGAGAGCGGGGACGGGTATACCTTTTATTCGTCCTCCCGTCAAGAAAAAATTACAGAGTTTTCCTACGATCCGTTACGTAGCGACCCAAGCGAAGGAGTTGTGTTTTTTGAGGATAATTTTGCTTGGTCGGTATCCCCGTCCCCTCTTGGAGAAAAGTGCTATTGTATGCAAGAGAGCGGAAAGACCGTATATAAAAGCGGTTGTAACAACCTCAGTATAACGCAAAAGACAGGCATAAGCGGAGCTAATAAATTCGTGGTGATAAACATCAAAAATCCGAGTGGCAGACCGCGTAAGATTTACGTTACTTTTTTTGCCCGTCTTGTGCTTGGCGATTTTAGTCAAAATACGGAAAAGTCAATAACGTATGCGCGTAAATCTAACGTTTTGAGCGCAAAAAACATGCAGAACGGACTTGCGGTCGCGTTATCTTGCAGTGAAGATATGATAGCTTATTCGTTTGATACGCACCGCATGAAAAGCAAAAGCGGAGAGATTGTCAGGGTGAAGGATTTTGAAAGATCGGACGTAAAAGACGGCTTTGTGTATACCGTTTCGGTTTGTGTGGAACAAGAGAAACAGGTAGTGTTTTCATTGGGTAAAAATCCGTCGCCCGACTTTTTCAAAGCAGAGGATTTGATAGAGGATTTTAGTGAGCAAAGCAAGAATATGAGCGCGATAAAAATAAACGGCGTTGATGCGGACTTGGATTGCGTTTTCAGCTGGCTCATTCCGCAAACCTACTTTTCCCGATTTAATGCACGGTGCGGTTTTTATCAAGTGGGAGGCGCGTATGGTTTTAGGGATCAGCTTCAGGACTGCCTTGCTCTGCTGTATGCGCGACCCGACGAGGTAAGAAATCATATACTGTACTGCGCAGAGCGTCAGTTTGAAAGCGGTGACGTGTTGCATTGGTGGCATCATCCTTACAGGGGAGTGAGGACAAGAATAAGCGACGACAGACTGTTTCTTGCATACGTTACCGCAAAGTATATAAATTTTACAGGTGATAAAGCAATCTTGGACGAACAAATCCCCTTCCTTAAAGACGTTGCGTTCGATAAGGTTCTATACGCCGACTTTATTCCCACACAGTACCGTACCTCGCTTAAGGATCATATAGTCCGCGCAATACATTCGTGCAAGTTCGCGTCAAACGGGCTCGTTCTTATGGGCGACGGCGACTGGAACGACGCAATGGATACAGCCGGTGCTAAGGGGCTTGGCTCGTCAGTGTGGTTGAGTATGTTTTTGTATGCGGTCATAAACGAGTGTAAAAGCTTTTTGAATAACGGCGAATTTTATCAAAGGATTCTCACCCGTCTTAAAGAAAGCGTAAGCAAGACGTTTGACGGGCACTCTTTTGCGCGCCTTATAACAGACGACGGAAAAATGCTCGGATACAAGGACGGATTTATCGATATAATAACGCAGTCCTGGGCTGTTCTGTCAGGAATTGCAGACGATCAAACGTGCACCGTCGCGCTGTCTTCAGCCGAAAAGCTCGTGGATAAAAATAAGCGGATAATCAGACTTCTCTCTCCACCCTTCGACGAATCCACCGATATAGGCAGTATAGGAAAATATCCGAAAGGCGTGAGAGAGAACGGCGGTCAGTATACTCACGGCGCCGTGTGGTACGTTATGGCTCTGTACAAAACCGGACAAAAAGACAAGGCATACGAATACCTCAAATACCTTTTGCCCTCCACACACACTAAAAACGGTAACAGCGCGCTTTACAAAAACGAGCCTTACGTGATTACTGCCGACGTGTACGAAAGCGGAGAGGGCGGATGGAGCTGGTATACGGGTTCGGCGTCTTGGATGTACGTTCTTATTGTCGAATATCTGTTCGGAATAAAAAAACAGGCAGATACGGTAACCATAGCCCCGATGCTTCCCGATTTCGTAAAAAACGCGGAGTTTACTTTGCGTTTTAACGGCATGGAAGCGCACGTCCACGTCAATAACAGCGAGGGCGGTGAATGGAGGTTGTTTTACAACGGAGTAATGCACGAAAACAACGTGCTTCAAATATCGATGCAAAATCACGGCAAAAAATTTACGCTTGCAAAAACGCAATAGGTATAACGGCTTAAATGCTTGCAAAACGTATTTAAGATATGATATAATATATCTATTATGGATTTATTTGATTTTGCAAACGAAAAAGTAAATAACGCGCCTCTTTCTGACAGAATGAGACCGACCAAACTTGAGGATTTTATCGGACAATCGCATTTGATTTCGCCCGACTCTTTGCTTGTGCGCGCAATCAGGGCAGACAAAGTGGGAAGCTGTATCTTTTTCGGACCGCCCGGAACGGGAAAGACCACGCTTGCTTCTATTATTGCCTCGTCAACCAAGGGCGAGTTTGTCAAGCTTAACGCCGTTTCCAGCGGTGTTGCCGACGCGAAAAAAGTAATAGACGACGCAAAAAACCGTCTTAAAATGTACGGTAAGCGCACTTACCTGTTGCTTGACGAGTGTCATAGGTGGAATAAGGCCCAGTCTGATTGCGTGCTTGCCGCGATAGAAGACGGCAGTATAATCTTTATTGGCTCTACCACCGAAAACCCCAATATTTCCATGACGCGTGCTATCGTATCGAGATGCCGTATTTTTGAAATGAAACCGCTTACCGACGCAGATATTAAAACGGGTCTGAAAAGAGCCGTAGCGGACAAAATCAACGGATATGGAAACCTCTCGGTAAAGATTACGGACGAGGCTCTCAATACCTTTGTGTGGGGAGCGAGCGGAGATCTTCGCAACGCGCTTAACGCCTTGGAGCTTGCCGTGCTTTCTACCGTGCCCGACAGTAACGGAGATATAATAATAGACGACGGCGTAGCAAAGCAGTCCGTGCAAAAAAAGACCGCTTCGGTCGATGAAAGCACCTATTACGATATGCTCAGCGCGTTCTGCAAGTCGTTAAGAGGCAGTGATAGTGACGCAGCGCTTTACTGGGCGTTCAAGCTCGTAGACTCCGGACTTGATCCACTCATTATTTTCCGCCGTCTTATAGCGCACTCAAGCGAGGACGTGGGAATGGCAAACCCCAACGCCTTGCAGTTCGTAGTATCAGCTATGACCGCGTACGAAAAAGTGGGATATCCCGAGGGAAATCTATCTCTTGCCCACGCAATAATATACGTATGTACCTCTCCCAAATCTAACAGAGTGTATCTTGCAATGGAAAGCGCAATGAACGCGGTTAGGGAGATTGGCGACAGCTACGTGCCGTTGCATTTGCGTAATACTCAGTATTCCTCTCTTGACGTTGCGGATACTCCTTATCTGTATCCACATTCGTTCGGCGGTTACGTAAAACAGCAGTATCTTCCCGACAAGGCAAAGGATTGCGTTTTCTACGAGCCGAGCGAAAACGGTGAAGAAAAAAAGATAAAGGAATTTATGCGTTACGTAAAGGACGTTACGGAAAAGGAGTAGTTATGTTAAAGCTTTGCTCGGTATCAAAAAAGTACGCAAAAAGCGATACGTATGCGGTAAATGATGTCAATATCCACGTCAAGGGCGGAGAGATATACGGCTTTATCGGACCAAACGGTGCAGGAAAAACGACTACGATAAAAATGATTATCGGAGTGCTTTCACCAACGGAAGGGAGTATAGAAATAAACGGAACCGATATCGCAAAAAACGGGAATAAGGCAAAAAAGAATATAGGCTACGTGTCCGATTCGCACGTGATGTACGACATGCTGACAGGCAAGGAATACGTTAATTTTCTTGCGGACGTTTACGGTGTCAGCGCTGAAGACAGGCAAAAACGTTGCGAAAAATTGTTGGAAATGTTTGGAATGAAGGACGCTTTCAACTCCCAGATATCCACTTATTCTCACGGCATGAAGCAAAAGATAAACGTTATAGGCGCGCTTATCCACGAGCCTCCCGTTTGGATTTTGGACGAGCCGATGACGGGCTTGGATCCACAGTCTGCGCACGCGCTCAAAACTCTTATGAAAGAGCATAGGGATAAGGGAAACGTGGTATTCTTTTCCACGCATGTGCTGGAGGTGGCGGAAAAGCTTTGTGACAGAGTAGGTATAATATCTGATGGAAAACTAATAAAAGAAGGAACTCTCGAAGAGATTGCAGGTAGCGAAAAAGCAAGTTCGCTTGAGGATTTATTCCTTGCCCTCACAAAAAAGGAGAAGTAAATGAAAGAAGTCTTCCTTATTCTTCCCCTGCTTTTTAAATCGGGATTTAGAAAAAGAACGGGAGAGAAAGGCAATCCCATTGTTCCACAAATACTAATGGGTGCCATTCTACTCTTTTACTCAATAAGCGGAGGAATTGAGCTGATACCGTCTTACTCAAAGTTTTATTCCGAGGGTTTGCTTGGCGGTTTTATTACAACCATTCTCATTCTATCCGTTCTCGTGTCTACGCTTTTTTCTATTGCGCCGATGATCAGTCTGCTGTATTTTTCCAAAGACGGAGAGTTTTATCTGCATTTGCCGTTACGACCATCGTCCGTGTATTTTGCAAAGCTTATCTATCTATACGTTTCTCAGTTATACATGAGCGCTTTAGTGTCTGCGCCTTTAATGGTAATAATAGGCATAACCTTAAATATGAGCGTAGTTTATTATCTCATTTTGGTAATCGCGGTACTCGTTGCCCCTTTTATGGGCTTGGTTATTACGTCCGTCGTTGCTCTTCCTATAGTTGCAATCGCGTCGTTGGTAAAAAACCGCGGAGCTGTATCTAATATTGCGCTTATAGTAACTTTTGCAATCGTAATATTGGCGTATATGTATATTGCTGTAAGCGGTGGCAGTATGACGAGTGCCGAAACTGTGGAAATGTTTACGCCTACGATAAAAACGGTGTCCGCAATTGCAGTCCCGTTCCTCGCTTTGGCAAACGCCTCGCTATGCTCTTGTGCAACCGTATTCGGTTCGGTCAATAACGTATTCGGCGCGGTTTGTATAAATCTTTCGGTCGCAATAGTTTTCTTTGTTTTGCTTGCCGTCGTTGCGTCTTTGATTGGTAAAAGCCTTTACGCAAAAGGCGTTTCCGCATTGCTCGAAAATCGAAAAGTTACACAAAAAGGCGATAACGTATTAAAGAAAACAAAGCAATTTAGTGCATTTTTGTCGTATGAAATAAAAAGCATAATGCGTAATTCAGCGCTCGCGTTTTCATGTGCCGGAGTGCTTTCGGTCTGTCCTGCAATATCAATCGTTATTTCTTTGACTATGGGCGGAGAGTTTCTTGGTTACATAACGTACGGTATGGTGTACGTTACGGTCGTTGGAATTGGGGCAAGCATTAATATCAGCGCAAGCATCGCATTTTCAAAAGACGGCGAAAACTTTTATATGTTCAAATATTTGCCTATAGACAAGAAGAAAGTAATAGGCGCAAAACTGTTATTTTGTTCTTGCATAATAACGTTGACAATTATTGTTTCACTCGTTATTGCTATGATAATAATCGGAGTGGAGTGGTACCATTGGTTTTCTCTTCTTCCCGTGCCTTTGTTGTACGTAGGCGTTGCCGCAATGGATATGTTGTTGGATCTGCGCAGACCAAAACTGTATTGGTCGTCAATTTCAGAAGTAACGAAAAATTCGTCGCACACCGTTATTACGGGTATTGTCGGTATGGGGATAATGTTTGTAATCCTCATTCCTTCCGTGTTTTTACTTGTGATTTTGGGCGAAATCGGTTACCTGTACACGTACCTGCTCGTAGCTCTTATCGGCGTCGTATTTACAAGTGTTTTCTTGCCAATCCTATTTAATAAGGGAGTAGGAATGATAGACAGGGTAGAATAAAACCATTGCGTTTTTATAAAATTACGAGAACTTAGAATATAACTAAAATTAATTTGTTTGCGAATGAGTCCGGCATTGCACCGAACTCATTCTTTATTTGTAAAATAAACCACTAGCTGTGCTAGTGGTCGCCGAAGTAGCTTTAGCGTTCCGTAGTGACAAAAACGTCCTCCTCTGTTATAATATAACTATGTTTCGACACTAAGTAAATAAAACAGAGGAGGACAACACAAATGGA
>JAGAPA010000019.1 GCA_017623455.1 Clostridia bacterium
CCAGTTAATGTGCCAACCACTTGGTTGACTTTCTGCCTCACAGTAAATTGTAAGATTATTGCAACCAGAGAACGCCCATCCTCCTATACTTGTTACGCTGTTAGGAATTTCTATGCTTGTTAAACTACTGCAATTATAGAATGCAGAAGCTCCTATGCTTGTTACACTGGCAGAAATTTCTATGCTTGTTAAACCACTACAACCAGAGAACACTTCATTTCCTATAGTTTTACCGCCTGTTATTACTACAGTTTTAAGTGACGTGGGCACATTACCACCAAATATATAGCCGAAGTGAGTGTTTTCTTTTCCGTTCTTTGTTGCCCCCACAAACGGTATTGTTATACTTGTTAAGCTACTGCAATAACAGAACGCCCGTCCGCCTATACTTGTTACACTGTTAGGGATTTCTATGCTTGTTAAACTGTTGCAATTATAGAACGCACTATTTCCTATACTTGTTACACTGTCAGGGATTTCTATGCTTGTTAAACTACTGCAATTCTCGAATACAGAATCTCCTATACTTGTTACGCTATCTGGGATTTCTATACGTGTTAATTTACCACAAAAAGAAAACGCCCATTCTCCTATACTTGTTACACTGTCGGGAATTTCTATGCTTGTTAAACTGCTACAACCAGAAAAGGCATAATTCCCTATACGTGTTACGCTATTAGGAATTTCTATGCTTGTTAATCTATTGCAAGCAAAGAACGCACTTTCTCCTATACTTGTTACGCTTTCAGGAATTTCTATGCTTGTTAAGCTATCGCAACTAGAGAACGCATATTTTCCTATCTCTTTTACAGGTTTTCCTTGATACGTGGATGGGATTTTGTAAGAGGATTTTGCTTTTCCATCAATTCCGGTTACTACATAGTAATCGCTCTTTAGTTGCATCTTGAGTCCGTCTCTTGCATTGTAGTCGGTTACACAAACGATTGTTATAATCGTTGCTATAAGAATTACCGCAACTGAAGACAAAACAACAATCAAGCGAGCTATCTTTTTCTTTCTTTTTTCTTTCCTAAGCAGTTCTTCTCTTTGTGCTGTTATTTTCTTAAGAATCTCTTTTGCATCCTTATAATCATCTGCTTTTATAAGCCATTCTTTAGCCTTATTATAATTTTCATCAACAGACATATCCAACTTTATTATGGCTATTGCATTATCATAATTTTTCTTTTTTTCAGCTAAAATTTTAGCGTCAATCTGCTCTTGCTTTCTTTGCGGTAAGCTTTCTAAAAGCTGTTTTGCGTCCTTATAATCATCTGCTTTTTCAAGAAGCTCTTCGGCTTTTTTATAGTTATTCGCAACAGTAAGATCGGACTTAAGATACTGCAAAGCAAGCTTGTAATGCTCTGCTTTTTCTTGCTCGGCTCTAAGTTTTGGCAGACTCGCTAAAAGCTCCTTTGCATCCTTATAATCGTCAGCTTTTGTAAGCAAGTTTACTAACCTTTTATAATCTTCGTCAACAGTTATGTCTTTTTTAAGCATATAGACTGCCAGATTGTAATACTTAGCCTTCTCTTGCTCTGCTCTAAGTTTTGGCAGACTCGCTAAAAGCTTATCCGCATCCTTGTATCCGCTTGCCTTTTCCAAGCACTCTTTTATGCTGTTGTAAATGCTGTCGTCTAAAAGATTTTCACCAAAGGTTTTTGACTTTTCGTAATAGTATTGTTTTTCTAAGTTTACCAGTGTTATCTTAAGCTCGTTATCCGCAAACTGCAGTGCTTGCTTGTAGTTCGCATTATCTAAAAAATCAACATTTTGCACCAAATTCTCCAATACGTTTGTCTTAAAATCGCACATCAGCTTGATCACATAAGCCTCTGCACACTTATAATCAATATTAAGAACAGCCTCCGCAAGCTCACTCGCTTTCGCCCAATCGTTATAGCTAAGAGATAATTTTGCTCTGTTTATTAAGTTATTTATTTGCTCATCTTTTCCTCTGCTTGCAGGCTCTGTGCGTGTAGTGTCAGGCTTGGTTTCCTGTTGCACAACTCTCTCCCTGCCAAATTTTCTATCAACCTGATTGAGCAAATTCTCATAAAAATCAAGGTCGGTCATGTCTGCTACTTGGAACTTGGAAAGCTCGTCGGGAAGCTCGTATGGACCCATTTGGGCTATGCAAGGGAGTATGGTTTTGGTTACGTCACCGTTCATAAACTCCAAAAATCTGCTCCACTCGTTTCTTACCCACGGCGCGTTCGTATGCTCTACGCTCGTTGTTACGTGAAGCATTACTTTGGCAGACTTTAGCGCGGAATAAATAACGGGTTCATACTCTGAGCCAAGCTTACCCTTTAAGGTTATACGTGAAAAGAATACCTTGTAACCGTGTTCGGTAAGGTAGGTGTAGATCTTGGTTGCGTACTGTGCGTCAACCGTTCTCTTTTTACTGTCATTTTCACTTTCCTTGTAGCAGATAAAGATGTCGTAGGGTTCTTCCTTGTCCACTTTTGCAAGGATTTCCTTTTGGATGCGGTCTATCTCTTTGGCTTCGGACTCATAAATGGCTTTTTCTTCCGCGGTAGCACGCGACATTATGAGCTTGTACTCACTGTTGTCGAAAATGCTTTCCGTTACCGTTCTGTGACAGGTGGGAAGCTTCTTTTCGGTAAGGGCGTCGTCCACGTACTCGATACCGTATTCACACAAGAGCTTGCACCAGTACGCCTCGTTGTCGTCGGGGTACTGCGCGATTATGCTTTCGTACTGCTTTTTTGCAAGGTCAAATCTGCTTGCAATACGGTATTCGTTAGCCTTTGCAAAAAGTTCAAGCTTTTTAGGATCGTCGGCTGTGGGTAGAGTTTGCTCCATACCGCAAAAATCGCAAACGGCAATCTTTTGTCCGTCTACGTTTAACTCTGTTCCGCAGTTTTTACAGTAAAGACTCATTGGTTTTTCTCCTGTTTTTTGTTCACTTTTTAGTATAATTCTACGAACGTTTTATGCTAAAATTATAGCATCTAAGCATTTTACTGTCAAGGGAATCGGTTGTTTATGATACATTTATAATCTAATTATAATGTTTGAGTACAAAAACCCCCTCAAAGCTGTAGTTGCATTGAGGGGGTTGTGCGTTTATTTATCTGTAAATGGGGAACTTTTCGCAAAGAGCGATAACTTCGTTCTTTACACGTTCCTTGCTCTCTTCGAAATTGAAGGTTATATCGTAGATATAGTCTGCAATCTTAAGCATTTCTTCCTTGCCAAAGCCTCTGCTTGTAACGGCAGGAGTTCCGATACGAACTCCGCTTGTGATAAAGGGACTTTGTGGATCGTTGGGGATAGCGTTTTTGTTGAGCGTGATATGCACCTCGTCAAGACGGTGCTCGAGCTCTTTTCCCGTAATGCCCGTATCGATAAGGTCAACGAGCATAAGGTGGTTATCCGTACCGCCCGACACGAGCTTGAAGCCTTTTGCGATAAGAGCGTCGGCAAGCGTTTTCGCGTTTTCTACGATACGCTTCTGGTAATCCTTGAACTCGTCGGTCAGAGCCTCGCCGAAAGCTACAGCCTTTGCCGCGATTATATGCATAAGGGGTCCGCCCTGAGTTCCGGGGAAGATAGCCTTGTCAATCTGCTTAGCAAGCTCTTCCTTGCAAAGAATAAGTCCGCCTCGAGGACCGCGCAAGGTCTTGTGAGTGGTTGTGGTTACAACGTGAGCGTAAGGCACGGGGTTTTGGTGCAAGCCTGCCGCAACAAGTCCTGCAATGTGTGCCATATCTACCATAAGGTATGCGCCAACCTCGTCCGCAATCTCTCTGAACTTTGCAAAATCGATAGCTCTGGGATATGCGCTCGCGCCTGCCAAAATGAGCTTGGGCTTATTTTCGATAGCAAGTCTTCTAATCTCGTCATAGTCAAGAACCTGCTTGTCTGAGCTCACCTCGTAAGGCACGATATTGAAATACTTACCCGAAATGTTTACGGGCGAGCCGTGAGAAAGATGTCCGCCGTTTGCAAGCGACAGCGAAAGCACGGTATCTCCGGGTTGAAGAAGAGCAAAGAATACTGCAAGGTTTGCGTTTGCACCGCTGTGAGGCTGAACGTTTGCGTGTTCCGCGCCAAACAACTTTTTAGCGCGCTCTCTTGCAATCTCTTCCACTTCGTCAACGTATACGCAACCGCCGTAATAACGCTTTGTGGGATAGCCCTCAGCGTACTTATTGGTAAGCACCGTACCTGCGGCAAGCAATACTGCTTCGCTTACGATATTTTCAGAAGCAATAAGCTCGATGTTCTGTTGCTGACGCTTAAGCTCTCTGTCAACGGAAGCAAAAACTTCACTATCAAACTCTTTCAACTTATCAAAAAACATAATTATTTACTCCTTGATTTTAGGGGATTTTTTCTTTTTTTGAGCAAAAACACTCAACCTTAATATTATATCATACTATTATATTCTTGTCAATACCGAATTTTATGCAATTTTAGCACAAAACGGGGATATTAGCCAAACAGAACGTCAACTGCGAGCATCAGGCAAAAGCCCACAAGCAGAGCGTACGTTGCTCCACGCTGAGAGCCGTGCGCATGCGTTTCGGGAATCATTTCATCGCTTATTACGTACAGCATCGTACCGCCTGCAAAAGCGAGCGCGAAGGGAAGCACTACCTGAGAAATGCTTACCGCAAAATATCCGATAAACGTTCCGACAACTTCCACAAGTCCGGTGATGAGCGCACAGACAAGCGTTTTGCCCTTACTTACTCCGGATGAGAGCATTGGTCCTATTATTACCATACCCTCGGGAATATTCTGAAGCGCAATACCGCCTGCGATAATAAACGCTTGCGCCATATCTCCCGAACCAAAGCCCACGCCTGCCGCAATGCCCTCGGGAAGGTTATGTATTGCAATCGCCATCACAAACAGTAAAACCTTGCTTAGCTTTGCATTGTTATGCTTTTCGGGATCGGGCTCTAAAAGCTTGTGAACGTGCGGAACAAGCTTATCTAAAAGATTGAGAACTATTGCTCCCACAAAAAGGCTTCCTATGGTAATTAACAGCTTCCATTCTCCACCGTATTCAAGCGATGGGATTATAAGACCGAAAACGGAAGCCGCAAGCATTACGCCTGCCGCAAACGACAGCACGATATCCGAAAACCTGTGCGTTATATTTTTGAAAATAAAGCCGATAAGCGAGCCTATTACCGTTGCTCCGCCCACGCCGAGCGCGGTTAATAAAACTATAACCATATTTCTTTTCTCCTTTCCGATTAATATACCATTATTTCATAAAAATGTCAACATCAAACTTTTAGCTATAGTATAAATTAGTGGTTTTAGTTAAAAATCAATCGGATTTTGGGATAAAAATTTTTTATTTGTCGCATTTTTTACGACCATTTCTAATATTTTTGTGCTATAATAAAAGCGTAAGAAAGAAAAGGAGGTCTTATTATGAACGCATTATTGGAAAAAATTCACGAATACCTGAAAGACAAAGATTATACGCAAGAGGAAATCGAAGGCTTTGACGCAAGTTCCGTCGGTCTTGCCACAGAAATTGCCATGTACGCCCACCGCGGTCAAAAGAGGGATAGGGACGAGGACTATATCTGTCACCCATACGCGGCTATGCAAAACTACAGAGTGCTTGTGGGAATTACCGATTCATACGACTGCATAAACGTGGACATGATGTACGAGCACGGGCTTGTTTACGACGGTATTCAGGAACTTTGCCTTTTACACGACGTTGTTGAGGACACGGACGTTACGCTTGAGGATATAAAGGGAGTATTTGACGAATTTGGACTGAACTCTTTTTTTGAGGCGCATATCCGCCACCCGCTCACGATTCTTACACACAAAGAGGACGTGCCGTACGAAAAATATATCGAAAACGTGGCTTCCTCGCTCTCTGCTTCCATTGTTAAAATGATGGATCTTACCGACAATATGAATATGCTGTTGCTTGACGAGCTTAACGAATATACTTTCGACCGTCAACTCAAATACTTGGGCGCGTTTAAGTTCCTTAACGACATTCACCAAATCATAGAAAAATCAAGAGCTTACAAAAAGGCGTTTGCCGAAAACCGAACCTGAAACGAACGGCTGAAAACGCGCAATACCTTTACAACCCCGTCTTAAAGTTTACATTTCACACAAAAAACTCCGATACGTATCGGAGTTTTTTGTTATTTTAAGTTTTTTATTTGTTAAACATTTTCCTGAATGCAAACACCATAAGTGCAAACGAGCAAATGACTGAAACCACGGCACTTGCATTGCTTCCGCACCCTGCAAACACGTCTTCTCTAAGCTTTGCTTCTATCACAACATTATCGGTTGCCATGTACTCAAACATCTCGTCGGTGCTTATTACAAGCCCATCTATCACCCACTCGTCAAAGATCATTCCTTCGGGAACCTGCGCACTAACCGTTACCTTGCTACCCTTGCTTACGGTAATTTCGCTTTCTCCGTTCACCGTACCACCCACGATCTTCACCTTTATGCCAACCGTAAGATAGGATACGGTATTATCCTTACAGGTATGCTCCTCGTTGTGAGTGCAAACGTACAAATCATATCCGTCTAACTTGTTGTCAAAATCAGGCTTGACCGTAGTTGAAAATACGTAATTATGTCCAAGCTCCGCAAGCACTTCGCTCTGCATCCGCTCTCCGCACTCAGTGCATTCGGTGTGTCTTGCGCCTTCTTGCGTACAGGTTGCAATTACATCTGTTATCCATTCACTTTCGGTGTGGGGCAGTACGGTTAACACTTCGCTCTGCATCCGCTCTCCGCATTCGGTGCATTCGGTGTGTCTTGCGCCTTCTTGCGTACAGGTTGCAATTACATCTGTTATCCATTCACTTTCGGTGTGGGGCAGTACGGTTAACACTTCGCTCTGCATCCGCTCTCCGCACTCGGTGCATTCGGTATGTCTTGCGCCTTCTTGCGTACAGGTTGCAATTACATCTGTTATCCATTCACTTTCGGTGTGGGGCAAAATGGGAAGCTCTTGCTGAACCGTTATAACTTTTTTACAAACCTCGCAATGCTTACCCTCGCTAAGTCCCGTAGCGGTACAGGTGGGAGTAACCGCTTCATCCACAATCTCCGTGTGTCCGTAAGCTAAAAGCTCTTCGTACGTGGAATACTCACATCTTGAACAAGCCTCATAACTGTTCCAACCAAACTCCTCACACGTGGGTTCTTTTGCACCGTACTTGGTCAGCTCGTGTCCGAGAGCATCAATATTCTCTTCCTCCAGCACAGTCAGACATTGCATACAGTCTATATGCCTATGTCCTTCGTTTTCGCAATCGGGATAGCTGTCGTACACCCAATCACTCGGATAGTGCCCAAGTGCAGGAAGCTCGTAGTATGTGGAATATTTGCAATCCGTGCATTTTTCATAATCCTGATATCCACTCTCCGTACAGGTACTTGCCTTTCCCGTATAGTAAACGAGGCTGTGTTCGGTTTTTTCCAAGACTGAACTGCTCAGAATTTCTCCGCAATCCAAACACTCGGTATAGATCGCGCCTTCGCTCGTGCACGTGGGCGAATTTGTTTTTATCTCACTTTCGTTATGCTTTTGCTTCGTTACGTGCTTATATATTCCACATTCGCATTTATAAAGATATATTCCGTCAGTTTTGCACGCAACGCGTTCTTGCTCCGTATGCACTTGCGCCCATACGTGTTCGTGTTTTGAGTACAAAACGTAACTTTTTCCATTATATTCCATCTGTTCCGTATACACATAATTCTGCGTGAAAGCCGAGGGTAAATCGGCAATGCTTGCATCCACCGCAACCGACAAAGCCTTGTAAAACAGGCTTCCGTTTGTCGGGCTTGATACATACGATCTCATTACGGACGGCGACGACACATACACCGCGGTAAGGTTTTCGCAATCGTAAAACGCATCGGAGCTTATCGAAACAACGGACGAAGGAATACTGATAAACGGCTGAGCAAGCGACGCAAAAGCCTTGCTTTCCACGGTTGATAAGGTGGAAGGAAGTCTGACTCTTTTAAGCCTATTGCACTTAGAAAACGCGTTTACACCTATTGCAGTAACCGTTTTTCCTCCAAGCGACGAGGGTATGATAAGATACCTCATGCTTCCGTTGTAAGCGGTGATTTTTACACTTCTGTCACCCAAATCTTCATACTCAAATGCGCTTTCATTATCCGCTTTGAACAAATCCTCGATACGCGCCCATTTGGCATACAGCGCGCTTTCCGAGCTGAACTTGTGCGTAAACATATTCTCATACTCAAGAAGTTGTGTAAAGTCCTCGTCAAAATACCAATTCTCCACGGCATACTCTCCGTTTTCGGGATAGGAAGGCGCGGTTTTCATAGTGTTTCCCACAACGTAAGTATGAGTAGTATCCTCTATTTTGTCGCAGTTATAGTGATACGTTATGCTCTTTTTCGTGTCAACAACAAACGCGTCAACGTCAAGCGCACCGTAGCCGAAGTATTCGTCCACACCGCCTTTGCCCAGATCTTTTGCCGAGATCATTATATGCTCTTTTACGGTTGAAAAATCGGTAGTACCGTTCTTTGCAACGTACAGCGCGCACGCGGCAGAGACGATGGGAGCCGAAAAAGAGGTGCCTTGCATATATCCGTAGCTTCCGCCCACAAGCGCGGTAAGAACTGTTCCCGGCGCTACGATATCCACGTTTTTACCGTAGTTTGAATAGTCCGCGATCTCCCAGCTGTCTTGAGCAAGCGCACCTACGCCTATGGTTGAAGAAAGGGATGCCGGATAGTTTAACGTAGACACACCCTCGTTACCCGTGGATGCTACCGAAACAATATTCTTTGCCGCGGCATCGTTAAGTGCTTGAGTTTGAGCAGTAGTTTCTCCCGGTCCTCCAAACGACATATTAATAACGTCCGCACCGTTCTCTATAGCATAACGAATTGCATACACGATATCCGAAACCGACACGAACTGTCCCTTCTCGTTTACGTTACACTTTATCACCATAAGATCAACTTCGGGAGCTACTCCCACCACGCCTTTGTAGTTTATTTGCGACGCAATAACACCTGCGACAGCAGTGCCGTGTCCGTGCGTATCCTCAATAACGCTCGCTCCTCCATCCTTTACACTCACTCCGTCCGATGCATTGTATGAAAGCACGCTTATATTACTTACCGTTGCACGCGTGTTGTAAAAATCGGGGTGATCGGTATCTATTCCCGTATCGATTATCGCCACGGTAACCTTTTCGCCCGACGTGTTTTTACCCTTCGTTGCATTCCAAGTGTCGCTTAAGTTTATGTAATTAAAATGTGTTTGCTTGCTGTAGTACTGATCTAAAATAAACGCGCTCAGCTCCACGTTGTAATCGAGCGAAACGTACGGTAGATACCTTAAAAATCTGCTGTCGTTTGCAAACTCAAGCACTGTTTTCCCATCAAGCTTTACCGTTGCAAACTTACCGTCCACGCTCACTCTCAGCTTTCCGCCCACAACAGAGGCGACTTCTTTTGCCGTCTCGGTATTTCCGTCAAACACGAGCATGTTCTCGTTGTATTTTCCCTCGCTCTGACTTAACGTATGCAAAAACTCAGCCCGTTTACTGTGATAGAACAGACTGTCGGTAAAATGCATAACGCAGATCATTCCGGTTATTATGAACAGGAATGCAAGCGCCGTCAGCACTAATATTTTAATTTTACCGTTTGTTTTTTGCATAGTTTTTCCTTAATGACCGAATTTTTATATCTATATAAACAACAATTCAAATGCTTATTTTATTGCTTGATTCCATCTTTTTAAGATATCCGCCTATTCACGCAAAACGCTTTCAGCAGACCGCATTCGCAGTTATAAACCATAAATACTCCGTTTTGTCACAGTTTTCCGTGTACGTATTACAGTTTTTCGCATAGCTTGGCAACAACAGGATAAAGCTTTTCACCCCACACTCTACAGCCCTCACTGTTTGGGTGTCCGCCGTACTTTGCTTTATATGGCTCGTTTTTCTCGCCTAAAATCGGTACGCAATCAAACACCGCGTCAACAACGTTTTTAAGCTCGTTTTTTATGTAAGAATTAATACTTTCCCAACTTGTTCTATCCTGCTCGTTATAATCAAAGGGCGGTACGGTCTGCAAAACAACCTTAACTCCCTCGTTTTTCAAAGCAGTAACTACGGTCTTAATATCGCGCTTGGTCTGCTCGGTATTTTTAACCCTAAAAATATCGTTTACACCAAAGCACACCAGGGCAACTTCACACTGCTTAGCTCTATTAAACCAACTCTTAAGCATAGCCCCGTCGTTTGCTCTGCCAAAACCCAACCCCGCGTCATAGCACGCATAATCTTTTACAAGCAAACTGCTTACTACGGACGCGTAATGCGAGTACGAATTAAACGACGTGCCTATTCCCTGCGTTATGCTATCACCCCAAAACGTTACGCGCGCTCTATACGGTTTGACACAACCCACCATGCACGGCACGGGCATTTTTCTGTCCGCAATCCATTCTCCGTTTTCGTTTTGAACGCATACGGGAATTAGCACGCACTCCTCGTGGTAGGGAATCTGCGCTCCATTAAAAACAATATCCACACACAAAAAACTACCGCGTTTTACGTCTAAAACCACGCCGTCCGTGTTAAAAAATCCAGATACGTTTACGACTTTTTCGGTTTTTCCGTCAAAAGTAAGCTGAATAAATCTATCCTCGCTCACGTTAGCGTTGCAATCCTCACACACGGCAACCCTTATACTTTTTATGCTCCAGTCAAGACAGTCAATATCCGCTCTGCTGTGCAATCCGTCAGAAAACGTACTGTCTATAACTGAAGAAAACAGCAACGAATATTCGCGCTTCCCCTCACTTTCCAATCTGTAAAATATCCTACCTCTGCGTTCTTCACCCTCAGTTGAAAACCAACTTTGATTGCCTGTTGCAGCAACAGTATCGGACACGTATTTATCAAAGTATCTCATAAAAAAGCCTCTATTTTACTTTACCAAACCGCTTATATACTCCTCGGCAAAATGTACGGCAACCGCTCCGTCACCTACAGCCGTTACAACCTGACGAAGAACTTTGGTCCGCACGTCGCCCACAGCATATACTCCGTTCAGGTTTGTCTTCGTGCTTTCGTCCGCAACGATATAACCATCGCCGTCAAGCTCGATTTTCCCCTCGAATATCTTTGTTGCAGGCACTCTTCCAATGCTTACGAACAAGCCGTCCGCGATTATCTTCTCCTCTCCGTTACCGCGCTCTATAACAACCCCTTCAAGCTTCTCTTTGCCCTCAATTCTTAAGATATTAGCCGAAAGAACCTTTTCCACGTTATCGAGTTTTTCCAGCGCGTCCAAGTAGATCTTGGTAGCTTTCATTTTATCCCTACGATGCACAAGATAAACCTTTTTTGCAAGGCGCGACAAATACAGGGCATCGGATACGGCGGTATTTCCTCCACCTGCAACTACTACCGTTTTGTCCTTATAAAACCTACCGTCGCAATGTGCGCAGTAATGCACTCCGCGCGCGGTGAATTTCTGCTCCCCGTCTACTCCCAAAAGTCTGGGGTTTGCACCCGTTGCAATAATCACGGTATGAGCAAGTTTTTCTCCAAACGTGGTAATTATCCTTTTAACCTCGCCCGAAAAATCCACGTCCACAACTTCCGCATACTCGGTCTTTGCTCCAAACCGCTCAGAGCCTGCCTGCATCTTAAACGAAAGCTCTATCCCGTCAATACCGTCGTTAAAACCGGGATAGTTATCAATAACGTCGGTAAACGACATTTGCCCACCTACGCTCTCACGTTCTATAATAAGAGTATCAAGCCCTGCCCTTGCTCCATACAGCGCCGCAGTATACCCTGCAGGCCCTCCGCCTATAATTATAATATCATAAATCTTCATATTTCACCTCTTTACATTTTTATCCATTATAGCATTTTTCAACCCTGCTATATAAATTGTTTTGGAATATTTTGGACAATTTACAAAAAGCCCCGGCATAAGTACTGTTATAAATTCACCCATCACAATAATCGCTTATATCGTTTTATTTGTAACGTTTTTATAAATACGTATTGCGCTACATGTGTTTTTTGCGGTACTGTAAAGGCGTACTTCCGACAAGTAGGCGGAACTTCTTACAAAAATAGCTTGGCGTTTCAAATCCGCAGGCTTTACCGATATATTCAATGCTGTCGTTACCATATCTTAACATTCGTTTTGCTTTGCCGATACGAATCTTCAAAAGCTCGTCCATTATAGTAGTACCGCACTTTTGCTTATAGTTTTTACACATGCTAAACTTATCCATACCCACGGCGTCGGCTACGTCGTCAAGTGAGATAGCAAAGGGGAAATTAGCTTCTAAGTACGCGTTTATTTTAATTATAACGTTATCCGCTTTATTCATTACCGTTTCTAAGTACATTGACACAAACGAATAACACGTTACCGACAAGGCTATGGGCGTGGTTTTGCCGTTTAAGATAATGTTTGGAGTTCGGGTTTCGTACGTACTGGTATCTACGGTTTCGTCCGTTCCGTCGTTGACGTAGCTACGCATAAGCCTTTCTTCCTCTTTCAGGTTATCCGTCATCTTGTAGGTAAAATAGCGTGTATCATCCATTACGTAATTAAGAAATTCTTCCGTACTAAAAAACGAACACCAAGAAGTTGCTAAATTCTCGCCCCAATACGTACACGGCACGTCGTGGCGAATAAAAATTCCATCGCCCTCGCCAAGAGTAAACTCATCTCCGTCCACGCAAAAATTTCCGCTTCCCTTTTCTATCCACATAAGAACGTTGTAGTCCGCTCCTCGTCTTAGATCGATCTTACACTGTTTTGGAGAATGTTTTATACTATAAAATTCAATTGGCAGTTTTTTCATAATGCCCTCCGGTTCAAAATCGTTTTATTTGTAACGTTTACGCAAATACGTATTGCGTTACATGTGTTTTTTGCGGTACTGTAAAGGCGTACTTCCGACAATTAGGCGGAACTTCTTACAAAAATAGCTTGGCGTTTCAAACCCACATGCCCTGCCTATATTTTCTACGCTCTCATTGCCGTATCTGAGCATTCTTTTTGCCTTACCGATACGGATTTTAAGCAGGTCGTCTATTATCGTTCTGCCACACTTTTGCTTATACAGCCTGCACAGCGCAAACTTATCCATTCCAACCTCTTCGGCAATTCCGTCAAGCGAAACTATTGCATGGTAATTGTTTTGCATATAATCGACAACCTTAGTTATTATAGTATCCTCGTTTTTCAATACAGCCTCAAACAGCTTAATCACGTACGAGTACGCAAGCGCGGAAAGCTCTAACGACGTGGAATTGCCCGTTGCTGAACGAATTAAATCTTCTGTTTCGCGACGTAAGAACGACGGAACCTTAAAGATAAAATAGTCCTTATCGCCCAAAACGTAATTAAGAAAAGCTTCGTCGCAGTCAAACGTAAACCACTCCGTCCTCAAATCCTCTCCCTCATAAAAATTTGGTATACCGGCTCGCGTAAAAGCCCCCTCGCCTTCTTTTAAGACAAAGGTTTCGTTTTCCATTCTAAACGTTCCGCTTCCGCCTATTACCCAAATAAACTGATGCCACTCCGCTCCGTGCGGTCTTTTGATTGCAGGCTGTTGTTTTTCCCAACACTTTCCCACGGCGCAAAGAGTAAAAGGTAATGCTTTCTTTCTCTTATCTTCCATTTCGCCAATATCCTTATATTTTTTATAAACTATTTTGATTGACAATTGTTTGTGTTTGCAATATAATTGTAATATAATTGCCACGGTTTTGGCAAGCAATAATTGAATATTTATTAAAATAAGGAGAAAATAATTATGAGACTATGCGTTCCTATCCCCTGTTTTTTCGGAAAACTCGACTTTTGCGACGCTATTAGAAAAGTTAAAGCGCTAGGCTACGACGCTATCGAAACTTATCATTGGCAAAACTTGGATCTTGACAAGGTAAAAGCAACACTTGACGAAACGGGTGTTGAGCTTGTCAGCATGTGCACAACGGAGTTCAGAATGACAGACCCTCAGTTTAGGGATTTGTGGCTTGAGGGCTTGGAAAAATCTTGCATCGCAGCAAACAAATTAGGCGTTAAAAAACTTATTACTCAGGTAGGTCCGGACACGGGCGCACCAAGAAGCGAGCAACACGACGCTATCGTTACAACGCTAAAGCTTGCAACTCCCATTTTGGAAAAATACGGCGTTACCATTATGCCCGAGCCTCTTAACGTGCTTGTTAATCACCCCGGTTACTACCTCGTTTCGGCTTACGAAGCGTTCGATATCATAAAAGAGGTAAACCACCCACTCGTTAAGCTTATTTATGATATTTATCACCAACAAGTAAGCGAGGGAAATATCATTCCCAACATTCTCAACAACCTCGACCTTATCGCCCACCTTCATTCTGCAGGACACCCCGGCAGACACGAACTGCAGTTTGGCGAAAACGACTACAAGGTAATCTTTGACAGAGTGGACAAAGCAGGCTATACGGGCTGTTGCGGTCTTGAATATAGCCCCACACTCGACCCTGCAGAAAGTTTAAAAATCGCCAAAGAGCTTTATGGCAAAAACTAATATTATCTGAAAAGCAACCAAAAAAATCGGCTTATCGTTTTATAGTTAAGCCGATTTTTTATTTTAATCCTATAAATTTTCACTCCACGCCTACATCATTACAAACCTACTTTCCTAATAACGTCATTGCGAGCCGTTGAAAACGGCGTGGCAATCTCTTCCTTTATTCTTATACCATTTACAACAGTATTGAGTAAGCGGTTAAATAATTTAATAGCATATATCCTTGTATTTACAATCTTTGCACATTTCTTTATTTTCAATCATATCAGGAAACCGTTGAAACTCATCCCTAATCTCTGTCGCACCATAGAGTGCCTTTTCGTATTGTCTTTTTTGGTTATCAGTTAAATCATCCATTTTTCTAACATCCAGATATTCTTTAGGCTTTAAGTCAAAAGGAATATATAAGCCTATCTTTACATCTTTTGAAATAATATTTGACGATAATTTTAACCCTGATTGTTCTTTGCAATTCATTTCTACCTCACTATTTCCAAACCAAAACACATTTTATATATTTCTGCACTTTTCCGTATCGAATACTTTTCATCATTTCCATACCCCATCACCATTTTACTATTTGCACTTATGTGCAAAATGATATCTTTATCCAACCGTGCTTCCACAACTATTTCATCCCCAAACCGTGGGTCTGCCAAAACAGGAACATTTAGTATTGCTAATGTGTTATCTTTATTTTGTTCTAATCCATCAGAAATAATTACTTTCGCAATTTTGCCTCTTTGGTCTACACATGTAAACGATTCACTTTTTACTGCTTCTATGTTAGTTGCAATTGGCATATTATGCTCAAATAAAGAAAAATACGAATTGTCACTCAATTCAACTTGTATATCCTTCGTTAAAAACGGAAGCCATCTTAATTCCGAAACAACTGCAGCTCCTTGTGCTATTACCAAATCCCCGTTATCGATAGCCTCAACCCTATGTCCAAACTTTTCTCTCAACTTATTTTGAATTACGGGAATGCAACACGTTCCCCCTGTAAGTAGAACATGAGAAATATTAATATCGTTAATTCCTGCTTGATGAATTGCATCATCTATTTTGTTGCAAGCTTTATCAATTATATTTCCAATAAGAGAAGAGAACTCATTTCTTGTCAGTGTTTCACATATTCCTTGTTCTTCATCCGGCAGTACAGAATCTAACAAAAACTCCGTGCTTTCCTCCATAGAAAGTTCAATCTTGCACATTTCAGCAATAGCTAATAATTTACCCCATTTCTTTTTTCTACAAGTTTCCAAATACTCTGCAGTATATTTCCCTTGTTCAATTTTGTCTAAAAATTTATTCCATGCCCAATTTGCTATATACTCATCAAATTTATCGCCGGCTAAATTTGTTAATTCAGATGTACCATATTCCTCCATTTTACCATTTTCAATTTTTACGACAGTTATATCCAACGTACCCCCGCCCCAATCAAATGTTAAAACGTATTTACCATCTAAATTTTGCAAGTCTGAAATAATACTATCATAACTACGATTTTCTTTAGTAAAAAAATATCCCACGATTGCGGCAAATGGTTCATGAATAAATGTAGAAATCTCTATTCCTGCTTCATTTGCAGCCTTCCTTAAATCCCTGCGTGCTTTCCCGTTGAAACTGATTGGAACTGTAAACACAGCTTGCCTTAAATCGTCAACTATCTTATCTGCTTTATATTCTATCTCTGCAACTCTTTTAATATGTTTAATAATTTCTGAAGCTACAGCTGACGGCGTTGTTTTTACTCCAAACACATTAGCCGTATACTCACTTCCCAAACGTAATTTTATCGATTTTTCAAAATGATGTCCTTCTGTTTCCGAAAACCTATGTATATTTTCACGAGCCTCACTACCAACAGTAATTTTATTATCATGATACCATACCGTTGATGATATTGGGGTCGGCTTATCCCCGTTATAGCTAAAATACGAAAATTTGTTTTTTTGCTTATCATATGCAACCATTAACGAATTCGTAGTTCCAAAATCTATACCTATACTAGACACTTTTATTCACCAACCCTTTCTATTATTTTACAAATACGAGTAATACGACGCTGAATTTTTTCACGTTGTATATCCGATAAACTATCCGCAATATCCTCTATTCCCTCTATCTCCAACTTTAATTCTTTTTTTATTTTTTCAACTAATCCTCTTTTCAAAGTTGCAAACTGTTGTTGATATAAATTCTCTAAATACTCTAAATTATTATTTACTTTCTCAATTTCTTTTTCTTTGGATTCTAACTCACTTTTTTGTTGATTTATTAATGCAGTTTTTTCTAATAATTGATTATTATAATTAGAAATCTCTTCTTTCATTGCTCTTATTTCTTCTTTTTTTGAATATATAACCTCTTGGTTTGCACTATTAAGTTTCGTTAGTTGCTGTATCTCCTCAGTCAGCCCATCACAAAGATATGTCAATTCCTTAAATTTTTCACCATATTTTCCATCATTAATAGCCTTTTTAATTCCTTTAATAAATAAAGGGTCGCTTTTATCAACAACTGCTAATTTAGAAAACAATACTCTTTCAAATCTTTTACTGATCTCATAGAAATCATAAACATATGAGTCTTTAATTCTTATTAACACCAATAAATACAAATATGATATGATCTCAATTAACGTATTCTCACTTACACTACCCTTAATACGATCAATTAAATTTGCAACCATAACCAAACCTTCATCAGCCTTAATCGACATAATGATTTGATTCATTTCTTCCTTTGAAACTATTGAATTTAATCTTTTTTCTGTTTCTGATTTTATTAATCGAATTATTACAAATGATTTCTTAATCTTATTCCTGTTATAAAATCTTGCATAAATATCCAATAAAAATAGCCACGAGTAACTTCCTAATTTATTTACAGACTCATTAAAAAGCTCGCCTATTTGACTGTTTTCTATATTTTTTACATCTTGAATCCTACCAAATATATCTGATATTTTTTTAACATCGCCACTTTTAGAAGCTTCAACTTTTTTTAAATCTTCACATATTAAACCAAATGATAATTCTTTCTTTTCTTTTTCTGCTTTCATAACTAATTCTCCTAAATATTTTTAATAAATTCTTTAACTTCACCTTCAAAACACGGAGATTGTATCTCCATATAAAATCGTCTTGACTCATTCACTTTTTTATGGTGCAAGCTTCTTCTTGCCGCTAATAAACATATTTTATCCCTTTGGTTAGAATCTTCTATTTGTAAAATTGCGTTTAGTGTATATGTTTTAAGAAACTCATCCACGTCTTGTCCTTTGTCATCCTGATAATTTATAATGACTTTTATTATTTCTTCTAATTCGTCCTCAATAAAAATCTTATTATCACCATTAAAACTAATGCTTTTTTTACACTTTTTCCCAACCATAAAATTATAAATCATATCAAAAACATCACCATCACAACTAAATAATCTTAACCTCTCAATCCAGTTAAACTTAAAAGATATTACTTTTAATAAAAACTTGGCGGCAGGTAATATATTTGAAAATTCAGACAAAATAGCAAACGCATCACTATACCTGTGCTCCTTATTCTTCCCAGTTGATACACATGCAACAAAATAATTATAAAAACCATCTAAACATCTCTTTTCAACATAATTAGTATAATTCGTGCACTTTTTTATATCCTTACCATTTACAACATCCTCACTCCATTGCTGTATTGCCAATAAAATTTTCACATTGTCAATTTGCTCCTGAGATATCACCTTAACATAAAAATCCCTATTGCAAATAGAAATTTTTATTTGATTTTCTTTATTATTTAATTTGTCTTTAACTATTGCGGTCAAATCCACCTCATTTACGCCTTTATATCCTGTTAAAATATTATCATTAATATAAATATCTGTGGTTTCATCATAGCGAATAACAATTAATGAGCTTACACTCTTCACATAACATTCCTTATTTACTATTCTTCCATTCACTGCTACGATATCAGAAACAGTATTATGATTCTTTCTAATATGCTCATATAAAGCCACTTTTGAATAAAATGATAAATTACAGTATGCACACGAATAAATTGGCAATTCAACTTTCTTGTGAATTGTATAATTTGACAACTTAGATAGATACTTAGAATCAACTATAGCATCTTCTATATCCTCCCAATATTTAGCCCAGCCCATCTCACTTTCTCCTTTAAAATAAAAATGCGCCAACCGAAGTCGGCGCACCAAACACAAACTCCGATTGTCGCTACACAAACTGAAATAAAAGGGAATACGTAACCATAATCATTTCTTGGAATTTGCATTTTTACTAATTCGGAAAAATGATTATAGCAAAAAAAGAGTATAATATTCCCTTGGAAAAAATACTGCTATTTTATCTATTCAGTTTGTGTAGCACTTATATTATATCATATAAAAAACAAATTTGCAATACATTATCAAAAAATACCAATATTTATAAACCGCAAAACAAACTTCCGTTGCACAGTTAGAAATAAAAAACGTGAAACACTAATAAATCATCCAATAAAACAACCGCAAAAAACCAAAAGTCCGACACGTGTCGGACTTTTTTGGTGCTTTAGATTAAATTTATTTTACTCTTCTATCCCCGTAATTTCCAAACATTTTCTTATGGACCAACCGTTGTTTTCGAGCAAGGCTCTGCACTCCTGTTCGCTCTTTCCGCTAAGAACAGACACCATGTTTGTCGCGCGGTTTTTGAGCTTTACGTTGTTGGGATTCATATTAACCATAAGGTTGCTGATAACGTATCCGCACTTGATAAACAGAGCTGTGGAAATCATATTGATAGTCATTTTTTGAGCGGTGGCGGCTTTCATTCGGGTAGATCCTTTTACGACTTCCGCGCCCGTAAGAAGATGCGCCGAAAGATCGGCAAAATCACTCATTTTGGTTTTTACATTGTTTACGATAGCAACGGTTTTTGCTCCCATTTCTTTAGCGTACGCCATAAAGCCCAAGCAAAACTGCGCGTTACCGTTAGCTGAAATGCCGATAGCAACGTCGTTTTCGGTAACGTTAAGCTCTTTCGCGCTCTCGTACCCACTCTCGTAGCTGTCTTCCTTGTTCTCGCTCGCCTTAAAAACGGCATCTCTTCCGCCCGCCATAGTAGCAACAACCCTACCATGCTCTACTCCGTACGTAGGAGGACATTCGGCTGAATCTACAACGCCCAATCTTCCGCTCGTTCCTGCACCGCAATAAAGCACCCTACCACCTTTTTGATAATTTTCGTAAATAACGTCCACGATTTTTGCAATAGACGGCAATGCAAATTCCACTTCTTTTGCAACCGTTGCGTCCTCTGCATTTATCTTGGAAAGTATTCCCAAAGTAGAGAGTTTGTCTATATTGAGCGAACGCACGTTTCTGTCCTCGGTTGACGGCGGATTTTCGATTTTTGCAATGCCTGCATTTGCTTCTTCAACGTAATTTTTTACCGTGTCGGAAAAGGCACGTAACGGATTTTCTATAACCGCGCCGTAATATCCTTGTCGCAAAATAGCGGATACGTCAGCAGAATTTTTGCACTTTACGCTCGCAATTACGGGGATTTGGGATAGACTCGGCAATTCTTTTATTCCTTCGTTTTTAGGGGTTTTACCTTCGTTTAAGCTCTCACAGTTTACGTCTACACAAAGCATATCCGCACCGCTTTCGTTGGCTATCCTCACACCGTCCTCGCAGTTTGCGTCAAGCACGGCTATAGCTTGTTTACCTAACGAATGAACGTAAGAAATAACGGCACTTATTTTAGGCGAAACTCCAACGGCAACAACGTCCGCACCGCTTTCTATAACGGTTTTTGCACAATCCTCGTCGGCTGTCATAACTCCGTTTTTCATAACGTAACCGATTAGCGTAATATCTGTTTTAGATCTCAAATTGCATATATCGCTAACGTCCGCAATAACTCCTACTGCTCCGCCGTCCTGCGCCTGCTTGCACAAAAACTGCACAACCTCGCCTTTGAAAGGGGTGTTATAAAATGAAACTATTATGCCTCTTTCGAGTTTTTTCATGCTTATCTCTCCTGTTTTTTTTGTTCTCAAATGTCACAAAATATGTAATACGTATTGCGCATTTTGCGATATTTTGAATATTTTTATCGATATTATAACAGTATTATACCACTTCCGCATACGCTATGTCAAGAGCGAAATTAAAATGCAAACTCAATTATTTGTGTAGTATTCCTACAAAAAAAAGTGGAATGACAGCTCACTCCACTTTTATTCTTACTTCTTTTTGTTTTTCTCTTTTGCTCGCTTGTCGTTGATAATCTTCATATGCTCTTCGGTTACAAGCGTTACGTTATTTTCTTTAGCCCAAGAAACACAGCCTTTAAGCACGAGGGGCAGAAAAACACGAGGAACGCCAAGTATTGTTTTGAGCGCATCGTCGGTAAACTTAACTACGTCGTCAGCTCTATCTGCAGCGTATCTAACCGATTCTAAAGACGCTTGCCTTACTTGCAAAAGTTCCGCTCTCATTCTTGTTTTTCTATGGAACCAGAAATTCTTACTGTCGCGATATCCATAGTCTACGGGAAGTGGCGGAAAATCGCTTGCCTTAACACCTCTGATAATCGCGTCACTGTACTTTTTCTTCATTAAAATCTTGTCAATTTTTAATATAAAGTGCGCACCGAATTTACTCGTAATTCCGTTAAAATCGTGATAGGGTGGCTCGTAGCCGTTAAGCTCGCCTGCCTTATCCTTATCCGCTCCGTCAAGCTCTCTCACCCAAGTGCACTCGATAACCTCGATAGCATCGGTAAGAACCTTGGGACGAAGCTCGCCCGTTTCTTCCTGAACGATGCCGTCCTCAAGCTTGAAATTACACTTGGGCATCTTATCCTCGGGCTTATCTCCGGGCCAAGACAGCTTTACCGCCTCTTTGAACGTTTTGGGATTGTCGTCAATAAAGTTAATGGCGCACTTACCGTTACGCAAAATATTCTGCGCGGTATTGGACGAATTTCTGCATGATAGAAGCATTGCGTAATAATCCTTACCTGCAACGTAGTACGGCTGAACAAGCGAATACGGCCCAAGCGTTGTGCTACCGTCCTCGCACAGCGTACTAATAATTACCGTAGGCATCGGGAAAAACAACGACGTCTGATAAAAATTATCCACAATCCTCAAATTTTCAAAACTACTCATACTTTCCTCTCCTTATTGCTATTAAATTTTTAGTATGTATATATATTATACCACTATTATTCGATAAGGTCTACCAAATTTAAGCACATTTCTTTTTTTAAAAATCTTTTGTAATTTTCAACACTAAAAAAACGATAACTTATTGACTTTTAGTAACACGCTGTTATATACTTTAGATAGCACTTATAAACTTTTGAGGTGAAATATGGAAAATTTAATTAAAGCGTTGGAAAAACACGAAAAACTCATACTTGATGCCGAAAAATATCTTTGGGCAAATCCGGAAACCGGATATAAAGAGGTAAAGACCCACAAATACCTTAAGGAGAAGTTTGAAGCACTTGGCTACACTCTTACTGAAGCCGACGGTATTACCGGCTTTTACACCACGATTGACACGGGTCACGAAGGCCCTACCGTGCTTGTTCTTGGCGAAATGGACTCGGTAATTTGTCCTTCACATCCGTCTGCCGACCCCGTTACGGGAGCGGTTCACGCTTGCGGACATCATTGCCAAGCCTCCGCTCTTCTTGGTATTGCAGGCGCATTAAAAGAACCACACGTATTAGACGAAATGTGTGGTAAAATCAAGCTATGCGCAGTGCCTGCTGAAGAGCTTTTGGAAATTACGTACAGGAGCGAGCTTATTGAGAAGGGAGTTATTTCATACTACGGTGGAAAGACTGAATTTTTGAGCCGTGGATATTTTGACGACGTGGATTTAGCTCTAATGATTCATACAGGTGGTAGTATAGGCGTAGGCAAAGGTCATATAGGCTGTATTGCAAAACGCATAATCTACAAAGGAACGGCTTCTCACGCCGGTGGCGCGCCTTGGGACGGACATAACGCCTTGTACGCTGCAACAAGTGGTCTAAACTCAGCAAACGCTATACGTGAAACCTTTATTGATAGCGACGTTATTCGTTTTCATCCTATCATCACCGAAGGTGGGCAAATAGTTAACGCTATCCCTGAAAAAGTAAGCATCGAAAGTTACGTTAGGGGCAAAACATACGATGCGATAGTAAAGTCCAACAAGCGCATCAACCAAGCGCTTATCGGCTCTGCACTCTCTCTAAACTGCAACGTGGAAATCATCGACGCACCCGGCTATGCTCCCGAAATTAACTGCGAAGATATGAGAATGGTTGCCCTGCAAGCTTCTCGCTTAGCGTTAGGCGAAGATTGTAATCTTTCCGACTATACGAGTTCGGGAAGCACGGATATGGGCGACCTGTCTGGAATTATGCCTACCGTTCAATGCTGGAGCGGTGGCTCTACAGGAAAAGGTCACGGCAACGACTACGTTATAGCCGACGTGAAAAAAGCTACGGTGGATAGCGCTAAGTGGCAACTTGGTATGCTCTATCTTCTCTTAAAAGACGACGCAACTATGGCAAAAACGATAAAACAAAACTTTAAGCCTATTTATCCTAACATTAAAGACTATCTCGACTACATCAAAGGTATTTTCTCGAAAGGCGACAGAATAACCTATAACGACGACGGCACGGCAACAGTAAAAATTTAGCACCAAAATAACGCAAAAAAAAGCAAGAATAGTTGGATATGTTTCCATTTATTCTTGCTCTTTTTTTATTTAATTGTTGGATTTACTCAATACGTATTGCTAAATTATAAACCAAGCAATGCTTTTTTCTTTGCATCAAACTCTTCTTGCGTAATAACTCCCATATCAAGAAGCTCCTTAAACTTCTTAAGTTCCTCCGCAGGAGATAACGCGGCTACTTGAGGAGTAGACTGCGGTGCAGGCTGAGGCGCATTCATTGCCGCAATATCTTCTTCTGTAGCATCAACCAACTTATAAGATCCGCATTTAGGACACTTATCATAATCAACAATACTATTAGTAAGATTTTGAATTTGCATTGTTTGAATACCTGCAGCAGTAGTGTTTCCGGACAACGCCGAAAAAACACCGACAGTTGCTGCGCTTTTAGCTTGTTTTGCTATTGCAAGATTGTTTTCTATATCTTTCATTGTGTAACAAAAAACGTGAGAGCAAATGGTGCATTTTTTTCTGATTTCCTCGTACTTTTTTGCTTCAACTTCATAAATTTTATCCAAAATCATATTATAAGCTTCTTCACCAATCTTTTCATCTGCTCTACAATAAACCAAACTTGTCGCCTTGTTCTGCTCGTAATAAATAGTGATAACTCCATTCGTTCCCATTCCCTTGGGCTTAATTCTGGTAGCCTTAGAAATTGTTGAAAGAAAAATCTTCGTACTGCCTATATTGATTTCACTATCGTTTATACTCCATTCTTTACCCATAAATGCTTTTTTAAAATGCAATTCCATAATAATTTCTCCTTATTTTGTAGAATAATAAAATTATACTAGATATTTTGTCTAGTGTCAAGACATTTTATCTAGTTTATAGTAAAATTTTTTTATGGATAAGATATTTTGTAAAAACTTAAGGGAAACAAGAAAAGTATGCGGTTTTACTCAAAAAGAAGTCGCAACAAAACTTAATGTTGTAGAAAGTTGCTACGCTAATTGGGAACAGGGAAGAACCGAGCCTAATATTGAAATGCTAAGAAAGCTCGGTGTAATTTTTAACGTTACTATCGACGACCTTATAAACGGATAAAAGGTACTTAACTTAATCACAAAAAAGCAAGAATAAGCGGATTTACTTCCTTTTACTCTTGCTTTTATTTATGGAAAAAATACTAACCTTACGTCATTGCGAGAAACGAAGTGCCGAAGCAATCTCTTTATAAAAATACTAAGAAGTTGCTCTTGCAACTGTGGCAATCTCTAGAATTTTGCTTATGCTATTTCATATTTAGAGTATAGACGCATATCGTTACGTTACAATTCATCCGTGTGAATCTTTACGCCGTTTGCTCTAAGTTTTGCTTGAAGCTCGGTTACGTCAAGATTTTCTATCCTATCTTTCAGCATTGCGGCGGCTATTCCCACAGCTTCTCCGCTCACAGCACACACGGGAATAACGCGCGTTATATCCCACATATCGTCGGTAACAGATATACTACGTCCGCACGTAAACATATTGTCAATATCGGAATATAAACACCTGAAAGGAAGCTCGTACACAGGTCCTTTTTTGCGCCAATCGGAGAAAAGTCCAACGCTGTCGTCGTATTTTACTCTTATCTCCTCGTCGCACATAACGTACTTACCATCAATTCTTCTTGTCATCCTAATTTGTGGAGTTGTTGCAATAGAACAAATTGCGTGAGCATCATTTACTCCACCTTTTTTTAGGAAGTCGTCCAAAATCTGACTATGGCTATAACACGTAAGCTCACTAAGTTCTTTGCCGTCCAAACCCGTATATCTTTTTCGCGTATCGTTTTCAATTTTTTCTTTAGTTTTGTACTTGTCGGGAGTATCCGAAAAACCAAGCATACGGAGTTTGTATGCGTTCTCAAAATACTCGTAATACCAATACGCGGCAACGTTACCCTGCCCAAAATCCACGGTAGGCGAACTTGCTTGCTTAAATAAGTCCGCGTCGCCCGTCGCATCAATAAACGCGTTTGCTACGTATGCCTCTCTTCCGCTCTTGTTCTCGGTTATAACGGCGTCTACGCGATTACCGCTTTTTGCAACAGCGCAAACTGACGTACCGTACAGAATATCCACACCCTCGTTTCTTAATAGCTGTTCGCACAAAATGGCGAATACGTTTGCGTTAAACTGTGTTTCAAAGCGCGTTTTCTTGCGTTTTTCCACGTCTTTATCGTTTAGCCAAAAATCAATATTTCGCGCCTCGTAGCCGTGTTTTACCGACAAACGCAAAAGTTCTTCCGCAATACCGTAAGACACCTGCGTTCCTTCTCCGTCGCAAAGCGGAAGATAGATTGTAACAAGCCCGGCTGTAGCAAGACCACCAAGCATAAACGCCTTTTCTATCAGCAAAGTTTTAGCACCCTGTCTTTTTGACGCTAATGCCGAAGCTATTCCTGCAATTCCACCGCCTGCGACAATTACGTCATAATTCCCTTTTACAGGTACGACTTTCGCTTCTTCTCTTATACTTTCCATACCAAACTCCATAAAAAATATTATCAAACAACATTATACCACATGCTAAAAAAAACTTCAAGTATAAAATGTAAAATGTTACGCTTGATTTAGCACTATATTATTTTGGATTTTTTCCAAACTGAAAACAAAAAACTGCTGATTTAACCGCTTAAATCCAAAAAAATATTAACTTTTACTTAAAGCAAGGATATTTACATTCGCGCTCTTTGATATTATACTAATAACAGATAAAAAAAACAGTATGGGAGAAAATTATGAAAAAATGGGTGATAGTGTACGGCGACTACGAAAACGATAAAAAAGCCGTATCTTTAATAAACGGAAAGATTTGCGAACAAATAGACTTTCCCACGCATTGCGAAAAAGCAGATAACGTAGACGAGCAAACACTAAAGGACAACAACGTCGTTCTTGTGGGAACGGAGCAGAACAACGCGCTCATCTCCGCCCTTATCCGCGAAAACAAGCTTGAAAAATGCGACAAAGCTCAACAATACTATATTTACGTAAACGACAGCTTTTACAACAAGGACAACTCGATAATCGTAATAAGCGGATACGACAAAGCTGGCGTAACTTACGGCGCGGTGGATTTTATTAACCTCTATCTCGGCGACAAAGTTCACGACAGAAACGGCTATAATATCGTAGACGATAGGTTTTACACCACGGCATTCCGCCAAAAAACTCCTGCCTTTTCCCGTCTTTCAGCTCCCTCAATTTCAGAGCGCGGAATATGGAGCTGGGCGCATTGCGTATACGACTACAAGAAGTTCTTTGACAATATGCTTATGCTCAAGCTTAACGTTGTCGTGCTTTGGACTGACTACGCTCCCATAAACGCAAAAGAAGTCGTATCATACGCGCACGAATGTGGAATAAAACTCATTTGGGGATACAGCTGGGGTTGGGAAGTAGAAAGCGCGGTGCTTACCGATTTCTCTTCGCCCGTACAGCTTGAAATTTGGTCTGAAAAGATAATAAAGAAGTACGAGGATGAATTCTTAAACACGGGTTGCGACGGCATATATTTTCAAACCTTTACCGAGCGTAACGACAACACTGTAAACGGCAAGTGCGTTGCCGAAACGGTAACTACGTGGGTTAACGGCATTTTTGCAAAAATGAAAGCAAAATACCCCTCTCTTCGCGTTCAGTTCGGTCTTCACGCAACGTCGGTTAAGAATGACACGCATTATCTTAAAAACGTTAACCCCGATATGGAAATAATTTGGGAAGACTGCGGATCGTTCCCTTACCGCTACTACCTCACCACTCACGACTTTGCCGATACGCTTAACTTTACTTCCACCATCTGCACGCTTCGCTCGCCTTACGATAAGTTTGGAGCAGTACTAAAAGGTATGTCAACGCTTAACTGGGCAATATTCGAACATCAAACAGGCCCGTACGTAATGGGCGAACACTCACAGTTATACGTTGAAAAACGCGGTGAAGAAAAACGCAAGCTTTGGCGACTATTCCAATCGGAATGGCTAAATAAAAAGCATTTTTTCAAAGACGTTATACAACACGTTCTCAAAACTCGCGACGGAAACGTTTGTATGCAACTGCTTGTAGAGGATGGACTTTTAGAGTATAAAGTTTGGCTTCCGGTTGCCCTTGCCTGCGAAATGTTATGGCAAGCAGATCTTACGGACGAAGAACTTGTAGAACGCGTTTCGCAGTTTCCGCTCGTCGAGCTTGCCTAAAAAACTCAATAACGTATGCGCAAAAACGCAACAAACGCCATCAAAAGCGGTAGACCACCAAGTGAAATGCACCCCAAAAGTTAGACAAACTTTTGGAGGTGCATTTTTTATGGCAAAAAAAGGACAAGAGTTTAAAAAGTACTCGCCAGAATTCAAATTATCTGTTATACTAGATATGCGAGAAAACCATTTAACATATACAG
>JAGAPA010000020.1 GCA_017623455.1 Clostridia bacterium
AGATCCGTTCAAGAAAGAGAAGCAGAAAAAGTAGAGGAAGTGCAAGTGTCGGAACAAAGATGTCCCTTAAGGGGCAGCTAGTATAATAGGGCTATGCCCGCATAAGAAAAACCACCAGCTTAGCTGGTGGATTCTTATTTTGGCTCAGTCGCAACAGTAGGTTGATATTTCAAGCGTAACGCTTGACCTAAAATAAGTATGTTATACAAAGAAAAGTACAAACTTTAGTGGGTTATTGAATTTTGATATGACTTATAGCTTTTTAGTACCGCTACGAAATACAGCGTGTTTTGTTCGGTTACAGACTTAGCCATTTTAAAAATGCTTAAAAGATTTTTTGCGCGCGCACAATCGCACATATGCGTCATAAAATAAATAGAGCGCTAAACATTTGCTCGGCGAGGTGCACTTGTTTTTTATCAAAAAAATATTCAAAAATTATGTTAAAAACTACTTGACAAGCTATTAGGATATATGCTAATATAGGATATATCCAAGAAACAAAACGCGTTCGGTTTGTTTTAAGAGTGTAAATAACCTTAAAAAAGGAGAGAAAAATGGCGAGAAAAGTAAACATAACTAAGCTGGAAATCATACAAGCGGCAACGCGTTTATTTTTCAGTCGTGGTATTTCAAAAACCACGGCATCTCTCTTGTGCAAAGAAGTAGGAATAAGCACGGGCAACTTAACTTTTTATTTTCCCACAAAAGAACATATATTGCAAGTGTTGGTAGAGATGATGTGCGAATTTCAATGGAAGATAATGGAAGAGCATACCGACGAGGGAAAAAGCTCATTGCTTTCGTACTGCTTAGAGCTTGCTACAATGGTGGCAATAAGCGAAGAGAACGAGCAAATGAGGGATTTTTACCTATCATCTTACACGTTGCCAATGACTTTAGAGATTATCAGAGAAAACGATTTACAAAAAACAAAGCAGGTTTTTGGAGAGTATTGCAAAGACTGGACTGACGAGCAGTTTGCAGAAGCTGAAACGTTAGTATCGGGAATAGAGTACGCAACGCTTATGACGACAAAACATTCGGCGCAAATCGATAAGAGAGTGGAAGGCGCGCTAAGAGCGATAATGCTTCTTTACGGAGTTCCTGAGCAAATTCGGGATAAAAAGATAGCAAAAATATTGGCTATGGACTACAAGACGATAGGAAAGAAAGTTTATGACAACTTCAAAAAATATGCGGAAGAAACGACCGAAAATGCAATCGAAGAAAAAATAAATAGTATAAGAAATAAAAATAAATAAGGAGAAGAGTATGAAAAAATTATTTTTATCAGTTACGGCGATAATCATGGTGCTTGTGAGCGCGTTTTCGCTTGTAGGATGTTCTGTAGGAAGCGGAGCAACGAACGTTAGTTATGAAGAGTTTGCAAACAAATATTACAAAGTAGCGGAAAACGCTTCATACAATTTTGTATATGATAATAACAAAATTGTAGACGTAGTTGGGGATTTTACGAATAACGTTGTAGAAAACGTAAAAACCGAATCGTTTACGACACTTTCTTTTAAGGAAACAGAAGACGGTGAATATAAAAGCGAAAAAGTTCGTTATATGGGACAAGAATCAAGCGAAGAAAAGAATATTTCCGTAAAAAAGATTGACGGTGTTATTTTTGTTTATATTACGTCTGACTATGTTAGCTCAACGCAATATACAAACGTAGAAGATAATGGTCTACTAAAAACAGAGAATACTGATTTTAATAGTAAGACGACTTGGTATATGGGTAAAAACGATAATGGTTATTATATTGCCAAGACTGTTGTTACAACCGAAAAGAAGGACGGGAAAATAACAATCGATGAAGCCACCAAAAATTATAAGTATTACGAAAACGAAACCGCGTATAACGATGAAATGCAAAGTTTTTTACGCAGTCTTTATTATAACGTGAACGATATATTTAGTATAAACTCTTCCAATAGTATTAACGAAATAAAAAAGAGTGGAAATAAAATTAGTTATACAATAATGCAAGACAATACGGGTATTGATTATAACTACAATTACTTGTCTGCTTATATTTATAACTATGAAGTTGAAGGTGACAAAAAATTATCATATAAATATGAACAAATATTTATGGATGAATCGTCGTCTGCTAATACGGTTACCGTAAATACGTATAATAATGGCGCTAAAGTGTCAAAGCTTGATAGTTTTGATGGATATGATCAAGCTGAACTTAGTATTGATATTTTTTAATTTAACGTAAAAGGAGAAAAGTCCATGAAAAATAAATTTTTAGTGATAACGTCGCTTATAATGACTTTTATACTTGCATTTGCTTGCATAGGATGTTCAGCGTCAACTTCAAATTCGCCAAGCATTGACGAGTATGTGAACAATAAAATAATTACCATTGAAAAGAGTAATGAAAATAGGCGTTCAGACGAATTTAAAACTACAACCATAATAGGCTCGCAGGAGATCGAAAAAGTTGAAAGGATAAATGAATCTTACGAAAAAGACGGTGAAACGATAACCGTAACTTATGCAAAAAAAGAAGAAAAACTTCTAATGAATTTTATTATTACGTACGAAGTTAAAGATGGTATAGTTAAGTTTAACCAAACGATCAAGGCTACTCAAACCCTAATTACGAGAAGTCTTAACGAAAACAAAGAAATAGTTGAAGTTAAAGAAGAAGTGGTTATGGACGAATTCCACGACTTAGTATACGTTGATGACGAAATGAGATTGTATAAATTTAATAACGTTAATCCGGAAAAAAGTTGTTATATGATACGAAACGAAGATAATATTCGTAGTCTTATTGGGGGTTACATAACCACAGCGAATTACATTATCCAAGAAAGTTCTACAGCTTATGGTAAAGGGTTTTTATACAAAGATGGGGCTTACGTTGGAGTTGAAGTGCCTAATTCGAGTAATGCAATAATTAACTCTACCATTAACGTATCTTACGCAAAAAGCGCAATGGATAAAAACGGAAATATAAAAGCAGAAACATATCAGATTTTGAATACTAGTTTAGAAAGTCAAGAATCTAAGATTTCTTACGAGATTAAGTATGGTGGTTCGTTTAAGAGTAGAGATATTACTAACATCCCCGAAGAAGAACCCATAATCTTATAGTTTAACTTAAGGAGAGATAAAATATGAAAAAATTTATTAAATATATTGCAATTATATTTGTGGTTATCTTGACTTTGACTGCTTTTGCTGGTTGCGACGCGTCACAAACTTCTAAGCCAAAGGAAATATCTGCAAGTACGTACGAGTTAAATAAATCAAAAGTAATAAAAGATTACGTTCCCAAAGACTACGATTCGATAGAAGATTATTCTATATATAGCAAGTATGAAGTCTTTTCGATGTACGAAGATAAAATGACTAATCCGTTAAATCAAGAAGAAACCGTAGTTGTTGAAAGCAAAAATTCTAATTTTAGTGAACACACGTTAGATGTAAAAAGAATAGGCGAAGACGTATTTGTAACGATGAATTATTATAACAAATATTCCTACAACGATTTTATCGTAGTAAACGATAGCATTAAGGAAAGAGAAATTTATACAGAAGAGAAGAAGTTTTATCAGACAGGAAAAGACGATATAGGATATTACATAATACTTAATTATAGTTATAATCAAGTTGAGCCGGGTTATTTATATATGTCGAGTTATGATAATTATCAATATTTTAGTAGCAAAGAAGAATATATTTCCTATATTTGCAATTATTTACAGTCCGGAGTAGGCAGTTATGACTTTGACCAAGTATCCTATAGCAATTATAATTATAATTGCGAACAAATAAGTAAAGGAGTTGAATTAAGCTTTACGGAATACACGTGGGATAAAAGTGAAAACAATTTATACGAAAACATTAATACTTATAATGCAAAATACGTTACAGATGGAATTTATACTCAATCTACTGGTTATGTAAGACAGCAAAGCAATTTAGAAAGTATTGATACGAGTAGTATTGTTGTAAACGTAGAGTACAAAGCAAAATACGATCGTGTAAAATTTGATATAGTTAATTATATTGAAGGTTACATTATTATGGATTCAGTTATTAACAATTACCATCCGTTCTAAACTTTACAAAAAAATATGGAACTAAGAAAAATCACTTAGTTCCATATTTTTATCTTTATTTCTCGTTAGGTATAAAGCCTTCAAAAATAAAATTGTCGCAATGAGGTAGAACCTTATCCGTTTCTTCTTGGTTTTCGGTTGTCCAGGCAAGAACGGGAACGTTATGTTTTTTTACGTATTTCGTCACGTACTTATTGGGCAAGCACTCGTGTCTATAGGTAATAAAGTCGGGTTTTGCAATATTATTAAGAAGCATTTTCGATAGCACGAATCTCTTAACAAAAGAAGGAAGTTGGTGCTTTCTGAAAAGCGCGGAAAGAATACCTCTTTTAATTTCGGGCGCGTGATGACGGAAATATTCCAAAACAAACGGGTTAAAAGCCTGAACGGCATACTCGCCTTTGTAAGCGCGGAGAAGTTCTATCGTTTTATCTTCAAGCTCACCGGGTTTTCCCTCGTTTTTAATTTCGATAAGCAGAGGAACTTTACCGTCCACAAGATCTAAAACCTCTTTGAAGGTAGGGATTTTTTGGTCTGAATTTTTGAGTTTTATACTGTCAAGATCGGCAAGAGTGAGAGTGCTTACGTATCCGTCCATACCTGTCATTCGCGCAAGCTTGTCGTCGTGAAAAACAATAACGGCCTTATCGTCCGTAAGTCTTACGTCAAGCTCAATTGGGTACCCGTGAGCAATTGCGTTTTCAAAAGCAGCAAGCGAATTTTCGGGTATGTCTGCGTTATGAAGACCTCTGTGCGCAATCGGCGCCGAAAATAATCGGGTTTGTTTTAAGTCCATAAAAAACCTCAATGTCAAATTTTTCCTGAAGATTATACACCATTTTTCACTAAAAAGCAAGAAAATTAGTATTGGTACTAAAAAGTATATGCGCTTTCTTCAGGTTTTTATTTTTTACTAAATCAAAATAATTGCATTTTTTTGCGGTTTATAATATAATATAAGCTATGGATAAACAGAGAAACATCAGAAATTTTTGCATAATAGCTCATATCGATCACGGTAAAAGCACGCTTGCAGACCGTCTTATCGAAGTTACGGGAACTAAGACCAAAAGAGAGATGGAAGACCAGCTTCTCGATTCTATGGATATAGAAAGAGAAAGAGGAATTACTATCAAGCTCACCCCCGTTAGGATGAAGTACAACTACGAGGGGGAGGAGTATACTCTCAATCTTATAGACACTCCCGGGCACGTGGACTTTACCAACGAAGTATCACGTTCACTCGCCGCTTGCGAGGGAGCGATTTTGATAGTGGACGCAACTCAAGGCGTAGAAGCCCAGACTCTTGCAAACGTCTATCTTGCCGTTGATAACGATTTGGAAATTTTGCCCGTTATCAATAAAATCGATTTACCGTCAGCTCAGGTTGAGGCAACAAGAAAAGAGATTGAGGACGTAATCGGAATCGAAGCGTCCGACGCGCCGGCAATCAGCGCAAAGGACGGTATTAATATAGAATCGGTTTTAGAGCAAGCGGTTCTTACGTTCCCCCCACCTAAGGGCAACGTGGACGCGCCCTTAAAAGCGCTTATCTTCGACTCGTTCTACGATAACTATCTCGGCGCGGTTTGTCTTGTCCGTGTTATTGACGGAAAGATAAAAAGCGGAATGAAAATCAGGATGATGCACAAGCACAAGGAGTTTGATTGCGTAGAGGTTGGAGTATTCAGCCCCGAAATGCAAAAAACCGAATGTTTGCAAGCCGGCGACGTAGGCTACGTATGCGCAAGTATCAAAAACGTAGAAGATACAGCCCCCGGTGATACTATCACCGATGCCGGCAATCCCACAAAAGAACCGTGTCCCGGTTATAAACCCGTTCAGCCCGTAGTTTATTGCGGAATTTTTCCTGTGGACGGCTCTAAGTATAACGAACTTAAAGACGCGCTCGAAAAGCTTAAGCTGTCCGATGCCGCACTGTTTTTCGAGCCCGAAGTATCCACAGCCCTCGGCTTTGGTTTCAGATGCGGATTTTTAGGACTTTTGCACATGGAAATAATAGAGGAGAGATTAGAGCGAGAGTTCAACCTCGACCTTATTACGACCGCGCCTTCGGTAAACTACAACGTCTACAAAACCAACGGTGAAATGCTTACCGTTACAAATCCTTCAAACCTTCCGCCCATAGCGGAAATCGATCATATCGAAGAACCCGTAGTTACCGCGTATATCTACACACCGCCCGAGTATATCGGTTCTATTATGGAACTTTGCATGGAAAAGCGCGGAGTATCGGTAGATATGACGTATCTTGATGCAACGCGTGTAAAAATGCACTTCGAGATTCCGCTCAACGAAATTGTGTTCGACTTTTTCGACGGGCTTAAGAGTAGAACGAGAGGTTACGCAAGCTTGGACTATGAGATTAAGGGCTATGAAAAGAGCGAGCTTGTCAAGCTTGATATTTTACTAAACAACGACGTGTGCGACGCGCTTTCGCTTATCGTGCACCGTGATAAGGCGTACGGCAGAGGCAGAGCGCTTGCCGAAAAGCTCAAAGAGGTTATTCCCCGTCAGCTTTTTGAAATACCCATTCAAGCGGCAATCGGTGGTAAGATTATTGCAAGAGAAACCGTAAAAGCAATGCGAAAAGACGTGCTTGCAAAGTGTTACGGCGGAGATATAACCCGAAAGAAGAAACTGCTTGAAAAACAAAAGGAAGGCAAAAAGCGCATGAGACAGGTAGGCTCTGTGGAGATTCCGTCCGAAGCGTTTATGTCCGTCCTCAAAATTGACACCTGATAATGGATAAAAGACGTGCAATATATATTCATATCCCGTTCTGCAAACGCAAGTGTAACTACTGTGCGTTTGTTTCGGTTTGCGACGAAAGCAAGCAAAAACCGTATATCAAGGCTCTTAAAAACGAGATAGAAAAAAGGGGCAACGGAGCGGAGATATCTACGGTTTACGTTGGCGGAGGAACACCCTCAACTCTTTATAAAGGCGCGATAACCGAAGTGCTTAATTGCGTTAAAAACAACTTTGTTCTTACTCCCGATTGCGAAATCACAGTGGAGGGAAATCCCGACAGTATTACCGACGATTTTTGCGTAGAGTGTAAGCAAAACGGCGTTAATAGAATTAGCATGGGTGTACAGTCCACGTGTAACGAAATCTTGACAACGCTTGGCAGAATTCATGACAAAACCGCATATTTGTGCGCTATCGAAACGGTTAGAAATCACGGAATTTTCAATATTTCTTGCGACCTTATTATTGGTGTCCCCAATCAGAGCAGAGAGCAGGTGAGAGCAGACGTTTTAGAACTTATAAACACTGATATTCCACATATTTCCGTGTATGCACTAACTATCGAAGAAGGCACGCCGTTTTACAGGGATAACGTAACCGTCGACGAAGACTTGCAAGCGGATATGTACGACGACGTTTTTGCTCTCCTTACAAAAAACGGATACAATCGCTACGAGGTCAGCAATTTTGCAAAATCGGGCTTTGAGAGCAGACACAATACCAAGTATTGGTACGGTGCAATTTATTACGGATTTGGAGCGTCCGCTCACTCACTAAGCGACGGATTTATAAGAAGCGAAAACACCTCGGATGTAGATGATTATATCAACGGAATTACCACGGTTTCTTCTCGTGTTATTCCCATAGAGGAAAGAAAGGAAGAAGCAATCATGCTCAATCTCCGCACCGTTTACGGGCTTGATATAAACGACTTTAACGTCAAGTTTTCCTGCGACCTTTTACGTGATAAAGCCGATGAGATCTCAAAGCTTAAAAAGCTGGGACTTGTCAGTGTTAAAAACGGTATTTTATCCGCTACCGATAAGGGCTTTTACTTACTCAACAGTATAATAACGGAGCTTATATAATTATGGAAAACAAAACTTTACCCAAAGATCAAAAGCGCGAGCTTACTCCCGAGCAAAAGAAAGCTCTCGCCAAAAAAATGCTTGAAAAAACAACAAAAAACAAAATCAATAACAACAAATACTTCGAATTTTATGATGATATAAAGGATCGCACGCGTGGTCACGAAGACTGGTAAAAAACGGCTTATAAACATCGTTATAGTGCAAAAATTGGATTTGCCCTTTGGTTGTGTACGCTTAGTACACGCCCTGCAGGGGCAAATCCTATTTTTTTCTCTAACTCGTTTCTAAGCCGTTTTGCAACGTGACGTTGCATCCAATATGAGTGTTTTGAGCAAAGCAAGTAATTGAGTATTGTCAGTTCTTCACCCCTCACGTCATTGCGAGGAGCAAAGCGACGTGGCAATCTCTATCAATAATCGTCGGTTCTTTATATAGACCGTGGTTCTGCCCACCGCCCTGCGTGAGTGTTTTTATTTATTTCTCTTGCTCGGTGCGAAGGCGCACTCCCAATATTTTGTCCCTTAACAAACCAAAAAATTAACTGTCGTTAGTTACTCTATTTGTAGGGGCGATTCACGAATCGCCCTCCTTATATAGCCGTAGGTACGCCCACCACCTTCGCACCTCGCAACTAAGCCGTTTTGCAACGTGACGTTGCATCCAATATGAGTGCTTTGAGAAAAGTAAGAAATTATCTATCGTCAGTTCTTCACCCCTCACGTCATTGCGAGGAGCAAAGCGACGTGGCAATCTCTATCAATAATCGTCGGTTCTTTATATAGACCGTGGGTCTGCCCACCGTGGCAATCTCCAAGCTTAGAGCTTGACCTAATATGAGTGTTTTGAGCAAAGCAAGTAATTGAGTATTGTCAGTTCTTTTGTAGGGGCGATTCACAAATCGGTGCGAAGGCGCACCCCCAATATAAGCTCTTTAGCTTTTTTAACCAAATCCGTAACGGTACAAATGTAGGGGAGGGGCTTGACTTCTCCCGAAATTACCACTTTAAGCGTATAACTACCAGCTATTATTATAGCAAACGTATATATATCTATCGAATTTGCTAAAATTAACACATAAAATAATTTTTTTACATAGAAAATTCTTCAATATTATTGACATCTTTTATGTGTAGTGGTATAATTTATACGTATAGAGTTGCGAAGTAATAATACTTCGTGAACTAAAAAATAATTTTGCGAGGACTAAAATTATGAACAAAAAAGTTAAAGCATTAGTAGGATCTGCTCTTGCAATCGCAATGAGCATGTCCGTAGCAGCTGCAGGAACGTTCGCATTGTTCACCGACAAGGCAGAAGTTAACGTTGCTATTACCGCCGGTACTGTTGACGTTGAGGCAAGCGTGGCAAACCTTAAGCTTTACTCAATGGATAGAGAACAGCCCGGTATGGTGTTCGAAAACCTTGGTACTGCAGATTATAACAGCACGGATAATCTTATTACTTTGACCAACATTACTCCCGGCGACAAGATCGTATTTGACGTAAATCTTTCCAGCTTGAGCAACGTTAAGACAAAGGTTCGTACGGTAGTTGCAGATGCAAGCGACAGTCAGGAGCTTATGAGCGGTCTTAAGGTTAAGGTAAACGGAGCAGACGTTGCAATAAGCGGCGGTATGTTTACGTCAGGCTGGAAGACGGTAGAGCCTACCGGTCTTGCAACGGGCGATGATAAGATGACCGTTTCTATCGAGCTTCCTGCTGATAGGGGTAATGAATATCAGGGCAAAATCGCAAAGTTGCGTATTTCTATCGAAGCTGTTCAGTGGAATGGTATTGTTGATTCTGCCGATACTTTGACAACAATGTTGGCAAGCAACGAAAAGACGATTAACGTTGACGGCGTTATTAATGGAGATACCCATATTCTTCCATGGGAGGGAATTGATGCTTATACTGCGGAATACGTAGTTAAGGATAAAGACCTTTTCAATGGTGGCGAAATTGTTATGGACGGTGGCAAAGTTATGGGTATGGTGATAGCAGATACGGCTGAGATCTCTAATACCACGTTGACAGGTAAACAATCCAAGAGTGTTGCGTATATAGAGAGTGCAAACAAGGCTCTTGTTATGAACAACGTAACTGTAAATGCTGAAAATAGTAACGGACTTTGGATTGAATCTACTGCTCCCGGCGTAGTTCTTAATAACGTAACCGTTAAACAAAGTGGAATTAAAGCTGGCGTAAATTCGTGGCATGAATCAGCAATCGAAGTAGGACAAAATAGTAATCTTACCATTAATAGTGGATACTACGAGTCTTCTAAATATGCTTTATATGCTTTAGACAGTACGTCCCAAACAACTATTGTTACAATTAATGGTGGAACGTTCAAAGGTGAAATTGTTTCTGGATTAGGCAATGAGATTATTATTAACGGTGGAACTTTTAGCGTAAATCCATCTACTCTCGATAGAGTTACTATTCCTGAAACGTCTTCGGTTTATGATAACGGCGATGGAACTTGGACGGTAAAGTCTAACGTTGTAGCTCTTACGGAAGCTCTTGCTCAGGGTGGAGTTGTTACTTTGTCGGAAGATATGGTTATTGCAGACGTAGTAAAGGTAGAAAAGGGTGTTAATGCGACTTTAAACCTTAACGGAAAGAAAATTACGCTTGCAGGAGAAGGTAGAGAATTTGCTATCGATAACTATGGAACTCTTGTTGTAAAGGACGGAACGATTGAAGTTGCAAACGTAAACGGTGGTTCTGCAATTCGAAACTATGGTACAATAGAAGTTTCCGGTATGACTCTTGACGGAGCTCCATTTGGTGGCGATGCTACAGTAGGTTGGCCTAGCTACGTGGTAAACAACTATGGCACTGCAGTTATTAGCGATACAACTATTGTTGGAGATCATGGTGGAGTTGCAGGAAACGAAGGAAGTACTACTACTCTTAATAACGTTAATGTCACGGTAGGTGTTCCCTCTATAACAAGTAATGGTGTTATTGTTTACGCAACCGCATCTTTTATTATTAACGGTGGATCGTATAACTTAAATGCAGGCGCTCATAGCTCTTGTAGCACAGTTCGCGCAATGCAAGGTTCTACGTTTGTAACAGACGGAACAGCAGTGTTTTCAAAGCCTGTTTGGGATCAATCTAAATAACAACATAACAATCTAAAAAAATTCAACCTCGACTTAAAAATAGTTGGGGTTGTTTTTTTGTGTAAAACAAAGCTGACGTTATACTATTATATATAAAGAATAGGAATACCGCTGTTTTTTAATATGTAAATTAAGCTGTATTTACGATATTTTTATTCTAAAATTCTGCGTTACCTTTACTTGTATACGTGGAATTTTTATCTACTAAAAGGAATTTATATCTTTCACCAAACTTTTACAAAAAAATTTTGAATTTTCTCTTGACAAATGCATATAATAAGGGTATACTGTTAGCAGTCGAGAGGTTAGAGTGCTAATGCTTTAAGTCTTAGAGTGCCAAAAGGAGGTAGCTATGGGAATATCCGAAAGAAAAGAAAAAATTCTTCAAGCGGTAGTAGACAGTTACATAGTAAGCTGTGAGCCGATATCCAGTTCTACGATTCGTCAGACGTATCTTCCCGAGTTATCATCCGCAACGATAAGAAACGAGCTTGCCACGCTTGAAGAAATGGGTTACTTAGAACAGCCCCACACGTCTGCAGGCAGAGTGCCTACGGCTCAGGCGTACAGGTTGTACGTTGACAAACTTATGCCGAGGCGCAAGCTCAGCAAATCGGAACTGTCTATCGTAAAGCAGTATTTCAACGAAAAAATCACTGAGATAGACGACATCTTAAAAAACACGGCTAAGGTAATAAGCGAAATAACGAACCTTACTTCCGTTGCGCTCATTCCAAACGTTAAAAATGCAAGGATAGAGGACATAAAAATAGTTAAGCTTACCGCGTCGTCTGCGCTCGTAATTATCGTTACGGATCTTGGAGTGCTTCGAGATGGAATGGTAGAGCTTGGCGAAGATTTTTCGGAAGAGTATTTTTTCTCCGCGTCCAAGTTTATAGGTAAGGCATTCAAGGGTTATACCTTCCGCGATCTTGTCGAACCGGACAGAGCAATCGAGGAGATAAAAAACGAGTACAAGAAGCTGTTTGACGTAATTTACACCATGATCAAAAATTACGCAACGGGAATAAGCGACGTGGACGTGGTACTTGAGGGAAGCGCAAAGCTTTTGGATCAGCCTGAGTACGCAAACGTAGAAAAGGCAAAAGCAATGCTCGAGTTTTTAGAAACAAAGGAACAGCTTATGCCCATGGTAAAAAACAATTCTGCCCCCGACGATATGCGACTTAACATCAGAATCGGCAGAGCAGGGGACGACGAGGGTTCACCCGAGTGTGCAGTTGTTACCGCAAGCTATTCGCTAAACGGCGTAAACATCGGAGATGCAGGCGTAATAGGTCCGATAAGAATGGATTATTCCAAGGTTGTATCGGTTTTAGATTATATTGGCAAGACCATTTCGGTGTTGCCCGAAAGTAAAAATAATAAAGAAGATAAAGAGGATTGAAATGGCTAAAAAGAAAGACAATCAAGAAGAAATTAAGGTTACCGACGCTGAAGAAGAAATAAAAACAGCTGAAAACACAGAAAGTAACGAAAGCGCAGAAAACACGGAAGCTCCCGAACAGGAAATTACCGTGGATGATCTTATCAAAAAGCTTGCCGAGCTTAAAAAGCGTGCCGACGACGAAAAGCAAAGAGCTGATGATATGACAAAGACGGCAATCACCTTAAGAGCGGATTTTGATAACTACAGAAAGCGTAGCAGAGAAGAGAACGCAAAAGCAACCGAAAAAGGAAACGTTGAAGTTCTTGAAAAAATTATTCCCGTTCTTGACGTTGTTGAACAGGCAATCACCATGATTCCCGACGAAAACGTTAAAAAGGGAGTAGAGATGATTCAAGGACAGCTTACAATGCTTTTAGCTTCCTACAACGTGGAAGAAATCGAGGCTGAAGGTCTTGAGTTCGATCCTAAAGTTCACGAAGCGATTATGCAAATGGACGGAAAAGAAGAGGATAGCGGAAAAGTTGCTTCCGTTTTCCAAAAGGGCTACAAAATGGGCGACAGAGTAATCCGTTGCGCAAAGGTTGTCGTTGTAAAATAACCTGTTTAACCGCATACGTATTGTAAAAATCAGTACAAAATAGTAGTTGCCCCTACTATCAAATCACAAATTAGCGCGAAAGCGCACACCTTAAATACTTAGAATATCGGAGTATTTCCCCTTTTGCTCTTCATGCCGACCGTGGGTCTGCCCACCGAGCGAAAGCGTGGCAATCTCAAAAATAAATAAGAAAAAAACAAATCGGAGGATTTTAATATTATGAGTAAAATTATTGGAATTGACTTAGGAACGACCAACTCTTGCGTGGCAGTTTTGGAAGGCGGCGAACCCGTCGTTATCCCCAACAGCGAAGGCTCGAGAACAACCCCGTCCGTAGTAGGTTTTGCTAAAGACGGCGAAAGACTTGTAGGTCAGGTAGCAAAGCATCAGGCAGTTGCAAACCCCGACAAGACCGTAATCTCTATCAAACGCGATATGGGTTCGGCAAGAAAAGTAAAGATTGACGATAAGGACTATTCTCCCCAAGAGATTTCCGCAATGATTCTCGGCAAGCTTAAGGCTGATGCAGAGAACTATCTTGGCGAAAAGGTAACCGAGGCGGTTATTACCGTTCCTGCTTACTTTACCGACGCTCAGCGTCAGGCAACCAAGGACGCAGGCCGTATTGCAGGTCTTGACGTAAAGCGTATCATCAACGAGCCTACCGCAGCAGCTCTTGCTTATGGTCTTGACAAGGCGCAAGATAAAAACCAAAAGATTTTCGTATACGATCTTGGTGGCGGTACGTTCGATATCTCCATTCTTGAAATCGGCGACGGAATTATTGAGGTTCTTGCAACCGCAGGTAACAATAGGCTCGGCGGTGACGACTTCGACCAGAGAATTATGAATTACCTCGTTGCAGAGTTCAAGAAAGACAACGGAGTAGACCTCTCTAAGGATAGAATGGCAATGCAAAGACTTAAGGAAAGCGCAGAAAAAGCAAAGATTGAGCTTTCTAACCTTAACAACACAAAGATTAGCCTTCCCTTCATTTCTATGGGTAGCGCAGGCCCTCTTCACCTTGAGTATGATCTTTCCAAGGCTAAGTTCGAAGCTCTTATTGCAGATCTTGTAGAGCAGACTGTTACTCTTACCAAGAAAGCACTTTCAGACGCTAAGCTTACAACCGATAAGATTGACAAGATCGTTCTCGTTGGTGGTTCTACTCGAGTTCCCTGCGTAGTTGACGCAGTAAGAAAGGTTGCAGGAAAAGAACCCTTCAAGGGCATCAATCCCGACGAATGTGTTGCAATCGGTGCAGCTATCCAAGGTGGCGTTCTTGGCGGAGAAGTTAAGGACGTATTGCTTTTGGACGTAACTCCCCTTTCTCTTGGTATCGAAACTTTGGGCGGAGTATTCACAAAGCTTATTGATAGAAACACCACTATCCCCACAAAGAAGAGCCAGATCTTCTCTACAGCCGTTGACAATCAGCCTTCCGTAGACATTCACGTTCTTCAGGGCGAAAGACCCATGGCTGCAGACAATAAAACTCTTGCACGTTTCGAGCTTTCCGGCATCGCTCCTGCTCCCCGTGGTATACCTCAGATCGAAGTAACCTTCGACATCGACGCAAACGGTATCGTTCACGTATCCGCTAAAGACAACGGTACGGGCAAGGTTCAGGACGTTACCATTACCGCTTCTTCCAACCTTTCCGAAGAAGATATCCAGCAGGCAATCAAGGATGCTGAAAGATTTGCGGAAGAGGACAACAAGCGCAAGGAAATCGTTGACGCAAGAAATCAGGTAGATATGCTCGTATTCCAGATCGAGAAGTTCTTAAGCGAAAACGGCGACAAGGTAGACGAGGCTGACAAGACCAAGCTTAACGAGGCTATGACTAAGGCTAAGGAAGACATGAAGTCCGACGATATCGAAGTCGTAAAGAAGGCTCAGGAAGACCTTTCCAAGGTAAGCAACGAAGTATTCTCCAAGCTCTATCAGCAGGCTCAGGCAAACCCTCAGGGTGCTGCTAACGACGATAACGTTGTAGATGCTGAAGAAGTTTAATCTTAAATAAAAACGGAATAAACAAATGGCAAAATCGTATTATGAGGTTCTCGGCGTATCCAAGGATGCGTCCGAGGACGAAATAAAAAGCGCGTACAGAAAATTAGCGCATAAATACCATCCCGACCTTCATCCCAACGACAAGGAAGCGGAGGCTAAGTTTAAGGAAATTTCCGAAGCTTACGATACGCTTTCCGATCCTCAAAAGAAAGCCGCGTACGATAACCCCAACCCATTCGGTGCAGGTGGTAGCGGTTTTGACGGTTTTGGAGGCTTCGGCGGCTTCGGCGGAGGCGGTGGCGGAATTTTCGACAGTATATTCGATATGTTCGGAGGCGGTGGCGGTTCGCGTAACCAGACCCCTCAGGGTAACGATATCGAACAACGTCTTACCCTCACTTTCGAGGAAGCCGCTTTCGGCGTTGCAAAAGAGATAAAGCTCACACGTAACGAGCCTTGCTCTGCTTGTAACGGAACGGGCGCAAAGGACGGAACCGAGTTTACTACGTGCGCAACGTGTAACGGAAAAGGTCAGACCGTAGTCGTTCAACAAACGCCGTTTGGCAGAGTGCAAAGCACGAGAGTGTGCTCGTCCTGTCGCGGTACGGGCAGAACAATCAAAAAATCCTGCCCCGAGTGTAGCGGTAGAGGAATACTTCGCAAGAACGTAACGCTTAAAGTAAACCTTCCGGCAGGCGTTGAAACAGATCAGGTTATGACGGTGCGCGGAGAGGGCGAAAAGGTAGCAAACGGTATCAACGGAAATCTTATGCTCCTTATCAACGTTCTTCCCCACAAAATATTCAAGCGCAGAGGAATGGATTTATATCTTGACTACCCCGTAACCTTTATTCAGTCTATCCTTGGCGAAAAGATCGAAGTTCCCAAGCTTTCGGGCGGAACGTTTACATACACGCTCCCCGAAGGTGTAATAAGCGGAACTACAGCGCGCATTAAAGGTCAGGGCATAACCACAAGACGCGGAACGGGAGATATGTATCTTACCATTATAGTAGATATGCCCAAGCGTCTTAGCAGACAGCAAAAAGACCTACTCAAAAAGCTTTCGGAAGAGATGAAGGAAGAGCAGTATGAGAAAGTCAAGGAGTTTAACAAGAAGAAATAAACAAAACAGACTTAGTCGTGTCAGGCTAAGTCTGTTTTTATAATACGAATCAAACCAAACGAAAAACGAATGATTTGTAAAAATTACCAATTAGTGATGCCGATAATAAAATCAGCCGACACGCCAAAAAATTGCGCCAGCTTAAAAACAACCTCTGCCGAGGGTACCTGCTTCCCCGTTTCCCAATAACTAATTGACGCATTACTAACTCCTAAAAGATCAGCTAACTGATTTTGCCCAAGCTTTTTCTCGGTTCGCAATTCCTTAATCCTATTTCCCATTTCTTTAATATCAAATTCTCTCATAACTCTATTCTAACAATAATTAGCAAAATTTGCTTGACTTCTAATTATAATTAGAAGTATAATATTTCTAATAATAATTAGATGACAAAAAGGAGAAGAGTTGTGAAAAAGACAAAACGTATAATTTTAATATGCACAATTTTAATATTTTCTATATTTTTAGTTGCGTGTAATAGCGAACCTGCGCATACTTGTACTTATGACCAACAAGTAACGTCTGCGGAGTTTATAAAAACCGAAGCCACATGTAATAACGAAGCGGAATATTTTTTTTCGTGCAAGTGCGGTAAAACGTCAGAAACGTTTTTTAAGTATGGCGAAAAACTCTCTCACGACAAAGAATATCACCAAGCGCAAGCTCCCACGTGTACCGAGATAGGCTGGGAAGCGTACGAAACGTGTAAAAGGGACGGCTGTAATTATACCACGTATAAAGAGATTCCTGCAAGTCATGCTATAGAATATCACGAAGCGCAAGCTCCCACCTGTACGGAAATAGGCTGGGAAGCGTATGAAACGTGTAAAAGGGACGGTTGTAATTATACGACCTATAAAGAACTGTCAGCCTTAAACCACGACAAAGAATATCATAACGCCCAAGCTCCAACGTGTACGGAAATAGGTTGGGAAGCGTATGAAACGTGTAAAAGGGACGGCTGTAATTATACCACGTACAATGAATTGTCGGCAACTGGCGAACACACTTGGGATGAAGGCAATATAACCACCGAGCCGACCTGTACGGAAAATGGTATAAAAACGTTTACATGTACGGTTTGTAAAAATACAACGAAAACCGAGGCTGTCGATAAACTTCCGCACAATCATAGCACGGACTGGGAAAGCAACGGCACTTACCATTGGTTCGAATGTAAATGCGGAAATAAAAAAGGCGAAGAAAAACACACGGCAGGTGCACCTGCAACGGCAACCACGCCTCAAACCTGCACCGTTTGTGGCTATGTTCTTCAGGAAGAAACGGGTATTTTATTTAATACCCTTACTGAAAATGGTACGAAAGTCTATGGTAAGGTGAGCAATACCATGACGGAGTTTTCGTTCATAGACGAAGTGACGGTAAAAGGCAACGCAACCTATATTGTGGATGATAACAAGGATTGTGGTTCGCCCATTAAAAGTAAGACTGTTGACTTGGAAATCGGTGACAATACGTTCTATGTTTTGGAAAGTATTGGCAACGACGTGAAATTGTTTACAGTAACTATTCGCCGTCGCATGATGTACAACGTAACCTTTAACGTAGACGGCGGTATAGCAGTTGAGAAACAAATTATTGAAGAAGATCATCTTGCAACTGAACCGAAAACAACGAGAATTGGCTATACTTTTATGGGTTGGGATTATAATTTTACTGAGCCAATTACGCAAAACACGTGCATTACGGCAAGCTGGATAGTAAATAAAGACACAGAATACACGGTAAATTACTATTGGCAAAATATTGAAGACAACGAATATACTTTGCACGAATCCGTAGTGCTTGCAGGTGAAACGGACACTACCGCAACAGCGGATATTAAGGAATACGCACACTTTACCTACAACGCAAACATGAGTACGATAAATGGTAATATCAATGGTGATGGTAGTTGTGTTTTAAGTGTATATTATACGAGAAATAGCTATAAAATCGTTGTAAATGCGAATAATTCAAAAGCGGGTGTATGCACGGAAATAAACGGTACATACAAATATGACAAAGAATTCACGCTGACGGTAACAACAAATGCAGGGTACACTTGGCTTGGTTGGTACGAAGGTGAAAACCTTATATGTAAAAGCGAAGAATTTATGTTCAAAGCAGAAAAAGATGTCGCTTATACGGCAAGCTGGATAGTAAATAAAGACATAGAATACACGGTAAATTACTATTGGCAAAATATTGAAGACAACGAATATACTTTGCACGAATCCGTAGTACTTGCAGGTGAAACGGACACTACCGCAACAGCGGATATTAAGGAATACGCACACTTTACCTACAACGCAAGCATGAGTACGATAAATGGTAATATCAATGGTGACGGCAGTTGTGTTTTAAGTGTATATTATACAAGAAATAGCTATACATTGTCGGTCGACAATAGCTCTTATGGCGCTATTACAAACAGCGGTAATTATAAATACGGAAAAGAAATAACGTCAATAGCAGCGCCATATTTGGGGTACGATTTTGTAGGTTGGTATAGTGGGGAAATGTTGCTTTCTAATGATTTGACTTATATATTTGTCGCAGAACAAAACGTAAAGGCAAATTTTGCGGTGAAAGAGGAAATGAGCAATTTTATCTTTTCGTCCACAACGAAAACTTGTTCTATTACGGGCATAAAAGACAAAACGGTAACAAGCATAGAAATCCCCGACAGCGTAACAAGTATAGGAAATTATGCGTTTGAGAATTGCGATAACTTAACAATCATAGAAATCCCTGATAGTGTAACAAGCATAGGAAATTCTGCGTTTGAGAATTGCAGTAGCTTAACAAGTGTAGTAATTGGTGACAGTGTAACAAGTATAGGAAGATCTGCGTTTGAGAATTGCAGTAGCCTAACAAGCATAACAATACCGTTTGTGGGAGCAACAAAGGACGGAACTTCTAATACTCACTTTGGCTATATATTTGGAGCTTCTTCTTACTCTTATAATTCTAATTATGTACCCACGTCGCTTAAAATCGTAAAGATAACAGGTGGCACAAGTATAGGAAGTTATGCGTTCAGTGGTTGCAGTAGCATAACAAGCGTAGTAATTGGTGACAGTGTAACAAGCATAGGAAGTTATACGTTCTATGATTGCAGTAGCTTAACAAGCGTAGAAATCCCTGCAAGCGTAACAAGCATAGGAAGTTATACGTTCTATGATTGCAGTAGCTTAACAAGCGTAGAAACCCCTGCAAGCGTAACAAGTATAGGAGAATATGCGTTCTATTATTGCAGTAGCTTAACGTCTGTATACTATACTGGAAGTATAGATCAATGGGTAGAGATAGAGTTTTCTAATTATTATTCTAATCCTTTATATTATGCAAATAATTTATATATAGATGAAAAGTTAGTAACAGAAGTAAAACTGACAACGGCAACAAAAATAAATGCTTATGCGTTCAGTGGTTGCAGTAGTATAACAAGCATAGAAATCCCTGACAGTGTAACAAGTATAGGAAGTTATGTGTTCGCTTATTGCAGTAGCCTAACAAGCATAGAAATCCCTGATAGCGTAACAAGCATAGGAGAGTGTGCGTTCAGAAATTGCAGTAGCCTAACAAGCATAGAAATCCCTGACAGTGTAACAAGTATAGGAAGTTCTGCGTTCTATAATTGTAGTAGCTTAACAAATATAGAAATCGGTAACAGTGTAACAAGCATAGGAAAATA
>JAGAPA010000021.1 GCA_017623455.1 Clostridia bacterium
AATAAAAGGAGGATAAAATAATATGAAAAGATTCAGAAGTATATTATTAACCGTTATCCTCACTTTGGCTCTTTGCTTTAGCGTAGTAGCTTGTAACGGCGCAGGCGCAACAAAGTACACCTTGTCCTTTGAAATGAACGGCCACGGCGCGCAGGTTGCAGAGCAGGTTTTAAGAGAGGACGAAAGTCCGTCCCGACCTGAAGACCCCACGGAGGAGGGTTGGAGATTCGACGGCTGGTATATTGATGCAGAATTTGTAGAACCGTATGGGTTTGACTCTATAGACGAAGACACCAAGGTCTATGCAAAATGGACTCAGGTTTTCACAGTGTCCTTTGATACCGGGGAGGGCGGTATTACAGTGGACTGTCAGACGGTGGCTGTTGGAGAAAAAGTTAATCTTCCCGCAGGTGAGCTTACTGCTCCGGGCAAGAAGTTCGAGGGCTGGTACATGGATGCAACGCTTGCGGCACCGTTTGACGAAAATGATCCGATAACGCAGGACGTTACTCTTTACGCAAAGTGGTCCTCATACTTTAAGGTTACGTTTGACCGTAACGGAAGAGGGCAGACGGCTAAGACTCCCAAGCCTCAGGAATATACGGCAGAGGGAAGCAAGGCGGTTCGCCCCGACGATATGGAGGCAACCTCTTTCAAGTTCCTCGGTTGGTCTACGGAGGTGAACGGTAAGGATAATATATACGATTTTGATACGGTGCTTACCGATAGTATAACCCTTTATGCGCAATGGGTAAGAGTATACAGTGTTTCGTTCAGCTTAAATCACGAAGAAGCATTACAGCAAGCCCCCGAAAGCTTGTACGTAGACGACGGATGTTACGCTTTAAGACCGGAAATTGATCCCGTAATTTCGGGATACGTATTTATGGGTTGGTATACGAAAGCGGAAGGCGGAGAAAAGTTCGATTTTGAAAACACTCCGATTACCGCGACCACGGTTATTTACGCGCAATGGGAAAAGCAGGTCGGTAAGGTAGACGTTATCGACGTCGATCTGCCCAACTATTCCTACAGAGAAGAAGCGGCTTATGGAGAACGCCCCGATCTTGACGGATTTATTATTGACGGAAAGATGGGCGAGAAAGAGAAGTGGGAAGAACAGAACTGGTACAGCACCGGCATAACGGAAGCTCCCACGGTTTCGTACAAGATTTCCACACGTTTCTCTCCAAAAGGCTTGTACGTGTTCTTTTCGGTTACGGATAACGGCGGACTTTATCACGACGGACGTAACTACTATTTCAAAAACTCACATCTTGAGTTCAGAATATACGACGGAAGCTCCAACGTGTGTATTTATAGAATGGACACCGAAACGCTTTATCCGGGTTCTAACAGAGTAAAGATTGCGGTTAATATTGCCGAGGGCAAGGTTAATACCGTTGATTCTCAAAATAAGAAAGCGGTAATGAACGTAGAGATGTTCGCGACGTGGGAAGACTTGGATATCAAGAACGTTCCTAACAAAGTAAAGATCCACACGATGTACAAGTACAAGAGAATTGCGTTTGAGAACATTAATTATACTCTTATGCAACCTTTTGCAAATAAGACGATGGTAATTCCAAACGATTACGTTGAGTTTGACACAAACGGCTACGTGCATTACGATGCGGAAAACGCGGTATTGGGCGAGTCTTCGTACGGAATTGCAAAGACAAGCGGATGGGACGTATCGCACGAAAGTGACGAAAACGACGCATACGTATCGTCCGACGGCTTCAATACGCAGGCGATTTTCTATAAAGGAATCAGGGATAGCGAGTATTATTTGTTCGAGTACGAGCTTGACGGAAGCAGATATACAAATTCGGGTAAAGCCGGAGCTATAATTTATAATTCCGACATAAATTATGCGTTAATGGTATTCTCGGTAGATCCCACTACCTACAACAAGACAACTAATACGTTTATTAAGGCAAAGCCTTCCATTAAAATTACCGATAAGAACGGTGCGCTGATAACGAAGGATCTTGCCACGGTGGACGTGTCCGCTACGGGAAAAATACAGGTTAAAATGATATTCTCAAACGGCTACGTGTTCTGGGTTCTTAACGGCGTTTTGATTCATTGCGAGTTCATTTCAGATCTTAACGTAAGAACGAACCCCGGCTTGTGTACGGTGGAGGGAGGCGAAGGCGTACGCTTCAAAAACTATTATGCGCGACTGCTTACCGAGGAGGAAGCGGCACACGAAACGGGAAAATACGCATACGTTATCTCTCAAGGCAGACTTAGAGGTATCACCGTTAACTTAAGCGCGATGGGTGTTTCGTCCGTAGAGGGCGCAAGCAAAGAGATCGTGATGAATATTAAGCACGGCACGGTAACCATTACCAATTCTCAAAAGGAAAAGATAAGAAACGATCGTGTGATAGATTCTAATATCACTATCGATCAGCTCGAATCGTTTATATTTACCGTAGGAGGAGAAGCACACGATATTATAAACGAGATCGACGATCCCGAAAAGGGCTTGAAATACGGCGAGTTTACGTACAACTATGCGTTTAAGGGCGATGCAGTTATAACTAATACTCTTTCCACGATAGATTCGGAAAATATTACGGCGATTATCGGAAGAGTTGTGGATAACAATACCGGCGACCCCGTAGCGGCAACCGCAACTATAATGTCCGACAACCCAAGGCTCAGTTGTTACGACATGAGGATTACGGGCGGAGATATGGTTCTTATTGTGCCTAAGGGCTTTAATTATAAGATAGCTATTTCTCAAACGGGCTACAGAACGATAATACTGGATAATCTTAACGGTATAAACGATATTACCGAGGTTCCCGAGATCAGGCTTGTACCCAACATTTTGGGAGGCGTTGCGCAAAGCAGAAAGTCTAAGCTTTCGTATACTTCCACGCTCAGTTCGTCGTCAACCACGTATTGGGATATGAGCGATGAGTCTAACGGTATTATCGTATTTGAAACAAATAAAGCAAGTACTCCCGACGTATTCTTCTCGGGATATACCATTCACAACTATCAGTACGCAAAGCTTTCGGTAAGTAACGTTACCGACGTCGAATCACATACCGTGTATGAAAAAGATCCCTCGATAGGATTTAGAATTATCAACGAGGGAAAGGCGGCGTTTATTGGACTTAGACAAACGGGCTTGAGATATATCAGCGGAAACGCAGGCGATCCATGGGCTCAGATTGGAGGATACGGCAAGGCTACTTGCGACTTTATAGATCCCACGGGCAACCACAAGGATACCTTAGAAATTCTTCGTATAGACAGAATGCTTTATTCTTGGATAAACGGAACGTATATGGGATGTATAGAGCTTGCTCCCGAGTTTGAGAGAGAAGCTGCAATCGGTGTGTTCGGAACGTTTGGCGGATACGGCAGGATTATTTACCGTGATTATGAGATCAAGGTGGGTGACGAGGCTGTTGAAATTGCAAAGGAAAAGGTAGGCTTTAACCTTGCCTTAAGTGATAGCGTGTACGATTATAACGAAGACTGGACGGGTAGGGATTATAATAAGCCTCTTATCAAAATCAGCGGTCTTAGCAATATTAGCTATGACGATGGAAGCGAAGAAGAAGTAGCCCTTGCGGGTAAAACCATTACTGTAAGCAGAACCGAGTTTGCTTCCGATGGCGAAATTATGAAGGTAAGCGTTGGATCTTTTGCTACTATCGTGCTTTCTAAGGACGTTTCTTCTCAAACCGTAACCTTCCCCAATACCGTAAACGGCAATGTAAGTGTTTCCGTTTTAAGGGAAAGATCTTCGATAATAAGCGGAAAGTTTGTGGGTAACGTTGAGCATGAAGGTCTTAAGGGATACGTAGAGCTTAACGATGGAAATAAGTTTGATTTCACTACGGGCTCGGACGGATCGTTCAGCATTTACGTTCCCGTAGATACAACGGTTATCGTAAGGCTTGACACGGTGGGATATATTGCTCCCGAAATTATAACGCGGTCGTTACGAAACGCCGGAGCGGTCAAGAACATTGACGATATCGAGCTTTACAAAACTCAGTTTGGCGGAATAATAAAAGGTACGGCTTACGATACTTCCATTCCTTACGGAAAGTTCAAGGCAGGCTACGACACTTCTGCAGAAACCGTGTATGAGGGTGAGTATTTAGAGGTTGAAGCAACACTTTCCAATCAGCTTATCACGATCAACACGGGTACGTTTGTCAACTTTGACGTTTCATTCTCACTCATAAGATTCAAGTATGAGGACAGAGAAAACGAGAGCGATCCGGCATTTGGACTTCAGGTTCTTTCTCCAAACGGAGCGGATCAGATTTTGTTCCACAAGGACGGCGTGCGTTCGTACCCTGCAGGAAGAAATATGGTGCTTAAGCACGGTATAATGAAGTATAGCACCGCAACCTCGTATAACGTTCCCGTAGAGTTTAGAATAATAAAGAGATACAGTATGTATTTCATGTATTACAGACTTGACACTACTGCGGAATGGGAGCTTATACAGATAGTGGAAACCAATTTAAGCGGAGCGGTTGCGTTGAGGTTTGATTCGTCAACGAGTAAAGCTCTTCATTATATTGTGTGGAATTTCAAGGCTGTATCTCTTACGTCTGAAAACACTCCACAGGATCTTTATTCAAGCGTGAACGTTGTAAACAAGAACGAAGAAATGGGCACTGTAAGTTTGAGCGGAGGAACAGAAATTGACGGAAAAGTCGAATACGTATACGGAGATTACGTAACACTTACGCTTAGATCCAATGCCGGATATATGCCTGCTTATGCGAAGATCAACGGCGAGTTTGCAGTCATTGAGAATAACAAAATTCAGTTCCTTGTAAACGAAAAAGTATTTAATATCGAGGTGGGTTTTGAGAAATATTTTGAAACTTATCCGATAACCGGAAAGATTACCGTAGACACTACGTACAAGGATTTCAAGATGCCCTCGTCCGTTAATATAGTTGCGTATATGCAAGACGGCAGATCGTATGAGAGCAAGAACGTACCTATTACGTCGGACGGCAGTGTAGCAATTCAGCTGAGGGAAGGCACATTTAAGATATACGCTTACAGCTCAACCCTTGCGTCGCTCGAAAAGGATATCACGGTATCAAAGGATAACAGAACTTTTGGCACGCTTACTCTTTGCAATATGAGATCGGGTAACGTTGTCGTAAACGGAACGACGCTTATTACCGAAAACGCAATGGGCGAAGAGCTGTTGTATAAAAACGGAATGCTTACGCTTCCCGTTGCAAAATCATCTAACTGCTGGCTTCCCGAAGCCGTAGTAAAGGGTGATTTCGTGTACTCTGTTGACGTTATTCAGTCGGGTAGCGAAGACTCGCCGTATTATTCCAACGACGAAGTTTGCGGATTTATCTTCTCAAACGGTGTAAGAACGTTCTCCATTCAGTTCTGGGGCAACGGCTTCCGTATCAGCGGATGGGCGTACAATATCGGAGCTATGCTTTGGCCACAGATTGCAAATCAGCCGATATACTTCGGATCTTTACCAGCAGGCGTGGAAAAGGTTAATAACCTTGCAGTAAAGCGTTTGGGTGAGGACCTATACGTTTACGCTAACGGCAGACACGTGTTTACGTTATCTAATAAGGAAGGCTTCGTTTGGGCAAACGGTGTTACCGGAAAGGACGGATTCCCCGATGCGGAAAGCGCCGCTATGGAAGTTTATTCGTCCGTTATGACGGGAACAGAAAAAGAGCTTGCAATCGGATATCATTGCAACCTCGGTAAGGCAGACGGATCTTGCACCAATCAGGCAGGCTTCTACAACGTCAAGTTTACCGATAAGGCAGAGCTTGTAAAAGCATTTAACGGAAGATTTTAGTTAAACAATTAAAATTTTAGTATAAAAGAGCAAATATTCAAGATGTTCGTCTTGCGTGTTTGCTCTTTTTATTGTTGTATGATTTGCACTCAGCTCCAAATAATGTGAAAGCTATTGTAAAATAATAATATTGGGTCACGCACCAATAAATATGTATCACAGTACTTGAAGCACTAACTAAAATAATATACAAACTAACGTTAAGTAACCATATTGGGTCAAGCGTCACGCTTAGGCTTATAGGTTATACAAAACTTAAAGGACTTATTTAGGCTATAAACAAATTTTAGTAAAATAA
>JAGAPA010000022.1 GCA_017623455.1 Clostridia bacterium
CCAAATCCGCCTTAAGCTCGTCGGGAGTGGTTGCTTTTCCGGGATAGTTACCCGTTGTCTGTATTCCACCGTCAAGCGCGCCTGTGCTAACAAAACCTATTACGTCGTCGCCCTGCCAGCAATGCAAGGAAACGGGAATGTTAGCCACTCTTTTTAGAGCTTCTTCTACGTCTACGCCAAACTCGGCGTACTTTGCTTTTGCCTCTTGAAAACTCATTTATTTATTCTCCTTTTACTATTTTTTTATATATTGAATACTTCTCTTTCCACTCGTCGGTATTTTCGGGATTTACCACGTAAATATCGGGGGAAAGCTTGAGCATTTCACGTGCCTGAGTGATATTGGAAATTTTGCCTAGCGCTATCATTTGAAGAGCTATATTTCCGCTTGCCGTGGCCTCCACCGGTCCGCAAATCACGCGTACGTTACACGCTGAAGCTGACATTTTGCACAAAAGCTTAGCTTGGATTCCGCCACCGAAAATATGCAATGCGGAGAAGTTTTTGCCTGTAAGTTCTTTTAGTCCGTCCATCATAAGCGCATACTTTAGCGCTAAGCTTTCGTAGATACAACGTATCTTTTCGCCGTCAGTTTCAAGCGGTGCTTGACCTGTTTTTGCAAGATATTCGTCAACGCGCGCGAGCATATCGCCGGGGAGCTCAAAGAGCTTGTCATCCACGTTGATAAAGCAATTTTTTGAGGGCGAGGAAAGTGCCATTTGCTCCATTTCGCCAAAGCCTATATTTTTGCCCTGCTCTTCGTACGTTGCCTTGGTTTGCTGAAGAATCCACAAGCCCATAATATTTTTGAGAAATCTTACGGTCTTGTTTACGCCTATCTCGTTTGTAAAGTCGTTCTCGTGCGCCTTTGCAGAAGCGTTGGGCTTGTCAAGCTCGGTACCAAGAAGCGACCACGTTCCACTGCTTATGTACGCAAAGTCCTTGTCGGTGCAAGGCACGGACGCTACTGCCGACGCTGTGTCGTGAGAGCATACCGCAACGACGTTAACTTTGCCCGCTCCAGTTTCTTTAGCAATTTCGTCAAGGAGCGGTCCGTACGTTTCGCCCGGCTCTATCATTGGCGCAAAAACGTTTTTAAGCCCAAGCTTATCCATAAGTTCAAGATCTATTTTGCCGTCCTTGACAGACAAAAGATTGGTTGTCGACGCCTCGGTGCGCTCCGTTCTCATTACGCCTGTAAGCATGTATGCTATAAGGTCGGGAACAAGCAAAATTTTATCGGTTTTTTCCCAAAGCTCACTCTCTTTGATTTTGAGTTTATACAGCTGATAAATGGTGTTAAAGCGCATCATTTGAATACCCGTGCGCTCGTAAATCTCTTTTGCGCTTACCACTTTGTAAACCTCTTCGGGTACGCCTTCCGTTCCTTCGTCGCGATAGTGGTATGGCTGAGTAATAAGGTTGCCGTCCTTGTCTATCATTCCAAAATCTACGCCCCAAGTGTCAATTCCGATAGAGAGAATTTTGTACTTTTGCGCCGATTTTTTTATACCAAGCTTGATGTTGTTAAACAAGTCCTCAATATCCCACTTCAAGCTTCCGTTTACGCGCTTGGGCGAGTTTTTGAAACGATGCATTTCTTCATATACGATCTTTCCGTCCTGTATCGAGCCTGCCATAACTCGTCCGCTCGACGCGCCGAGGTCTACTGCTAATACTCTTTCTTCCATATTTACTCCTTTGTGCGCAGGCGCACTCCCGATATAGTTATTTTACTTTACGATATTTATTGGTGTGGGTAGTGCTTTAATTTATGTTATATATATGAACGTTAAGGCAGACCCACTGTCATTATTGTTATTATACTTTACGATATCTGTTATTAATGCGCCTTCATTTTGCGCGCAAGTTTAATCAATTTATAGTATACTATATATATTATATTTTGTAAAGAAATGATTGAAAGATTGACAAATTTTCTTTTATATGGTAAAATTCAATCAAAATCAGTCAAAAGCGAGCAGAAATTATGAGATTTGAAAGACAAGAAAAGATTATGGAACTTTTACGCGAGAGCAAGAGCGCGAGCATAAGCAAGATTGCAAAGCACACGGACTCGTCGGAAGCGACGGTAAGACGTGATTTATCTGCGCTTGAAAAACAGGGGTTATTACGCAGAACTCACGGTGGGGCGGTAATATTTGAGAGCAGTAACGATGAAACGAGCGCACTTGTAAGAATGACGCAAAGCAAAGACAAAAAGGAAAAAATCGCTACGCTTGCGCTATCCGTTATAAAGGACGGAAAAACTTTCTTTTTTGACAGCTCGTCCACCGTTTGTTCGCTTGCGAAAATCTTTAACTTAAAGTACAAAACGGTTGTAACAACCGGACTTAACTGCGCGCTAACGCTATCGGAAAAGGAAGACTTGAACGTTATAATTCCCGGTGGCAACGTTATGTATAATTCTAATAGTATACTAGGCTCGCTAACGCTTAAGAACCTTATGCAATACAACTCGGACGTTGCCGTATTTTCATGTGCAGGGGTATGCGGAAATTTGGTAAGCGAGGCAACGTTTGAACAAAGCGAGCTTAAAAAGCTTGCACATGCAAATTCTATCGTTAGGGTTTTACTTGTGGATAGTAGTAAATTTGATAAAAAGTTGCCGTTCACCTTTGGAAAAACGGACGATTTTGATTATATAATAACCGACTGCCGTCCGCCCTACTCCACTATTGAAAACACGGAAAAAGCAAAGATTGTATATTGATTAGCAAAAACTCCCCAAAGCCTTATGCTTTAGGGAGTTTTTTGTGTTTTAGTTGATTTTCGGTATATTAGGCTACTCCATAAATATATACCAAATCTTCATATAGTAAGTCTTCTTCCACGTCAAGTCCTTCGGGAATTTCTTTCATTGTGGTAAAAGACGTACCGTCTACGATTTTGTAGGTGCATTCGGCGATATTTTGATATACACCATAATCGGGTTCTGCCATCATCACACGAGACTCGTTTCCTGTAACCACAAACTTAACTCCTCCGCCAACGATAGCCTTTTCGGTTACGTCGTGATATCCAGAGATTGATGCAACACAATTTTCTCCTAACATTGCACCGCTAATTTCTAAATTTAATCTCAACGCGTCGTTATTTGACGTTACCGTCTTATTATCAGCAAATGCCAAAGGTATAACACATCTTTGCGAATACCTAGTTATATCCAAAATTTGTTCCAATAAATACGATCTGGGCGGATACGTACCAGGCTCTTCATTGAACATTTCATCACCTGCCATCACGTACATTAGAGGCATATTTGAACTCATTTGAATGTCTTCTACTCCGTAATTAATGACGTCGTTGTAGGATTCAATAGAATCAAATACCGCATAAAATTCATTCGTTACAGGCCCAACAACCACGTCGCCATCTTTCTCTTCATTTGTCGTTTTTGAATAAACAAAATACTGGGGTTCTTCACCTTCGATAATACCGTAATATTTTTCGCTTGTGTTTTTGTAGTAATATTCATGCGTAATAATAGTATTGTTTTCTTCGTCTAACTCATGGTAAAGACTACTTTCTTCGTACGTAGACTTTACGTAGGCGTAATACTTATCGTCAACCTCTTTAATTTGCACTACTACGTCATCGGTTTCAACGTACTTGTCTTCTACTTTGTTTTGAATCCAATCCCCCGGCTCTTCACCTTCAGTTTCTATTATTGTTGTATAAGTGCGCTGAATACTCGCATTTTGAACGAAAGTCTTGTTTACCATCTCTTGCGAGCGCTCGGATGACGGTACGCCGGCGCTATTCTTTGCTGTTTCGCCAAACATTGCAAAAAAGTCGTAAACCGTAAGACTCTCCTCTTTGGGCGTTGCGGTGGGCGTACATCCTACCATGGAGAACACCATCACAAACGCAAGCAACGATGATATTATCATCGCGCAAAATTTTGTAAAACGTTTCTTCATAAACTTTCCTCCTTTATCTATTTAGTTTTTGATATATTTATGATAACACAAAAAATGCGAATTTGTCAATATGGTTTTTAGCCTCTTGCTATAATTCCGAGGGTGTATTTGGGGTGTATTTTGGGTGTATTTTGGGTATATTGCCATCAAACAAGGTAAATAGAATCTGCGTGAAATTTACTCTAAATATGCGATGGTTCGTTAAGATTGCTTCGCTATCGCTCGCAATGACGTCGGGGAGATTGGTACATAATCGTAGGGAAGGGCTTTATGTCCTTCCGTTTTTTATTTAGGTTGTTGTAATTCGGGAGGAGATCCCCTCCCCTACAGTTAGTTTTGTGGGAATTGGCTGTAATAAAAAAGGGC
>JAGAPA010000023.1 GCA_017623455.1 Clostridia bacterium
AGCCGTATCAGAAGGTGCGGCTGGATCACCTCCTTTTAAGAGAGCAACAAATAGAGTTGCTTAACTTCAACATAAGAACCTGGTTAGTAACAAACAGTGAAAACAGTTACTCGGAGTGAGAAGTAAAGATCACTACCGACCTCGTAATTCTGAAATCTAAAACTTATTAATAATAAAAGAGACTGGATGTGTTGACCGACACATCCAGTCTCTTTTATATTCAAAAGCGTGAAATGCTTCGTTATAGTGCACAAATAGGGCATTCCCCTTGGTTACGTACGTTTTGTACGTGCCCGTCGGGGAAAGCCCTATTTGTTTCTCTAACTCGCATTTGACCAACGTGACGTTGGATCCAATACGTTGTTCTTTAGCAAAAGATAGTAATTATCTATCGTTGGTTCTTTCATCTCGGGAGTGCGCCTTCGCACTGCCCTGCGTAAGAACGTGTAAATCTTTGTCTTGCTCGCAACTAAGCCCTTGGATTTTTTCTATAAACAACCATTTGTTTCCCTCGGTTACGTACGTTGTGCGCCTCCGCATCAACCGCTCAAGACCTCCACTTGTATATCAAGGGGAGGGGGACCACCTTGGTGGTGGAAGGGATATCTTACCCAACGTGACGTTGTATCCAATATGTTGTTCTTTAGCAAAAGATAGTAATTATCTATCGTTAGTTTTTTTTATATTGGGAGTGCGCCTTCGCACTGCCCTGCGTAAGAACGTGTAAATCTTTGTCTTGCTCGCAACTAAGCCCTTGGATTTGTTTATTAACTACCAATAGTTTATTATATCGACCGTGGGTCTGCCCACCCAACCGCACAAGACCTCCACTTGTATATCAAGGGGAGGGGGACCACCTTGGTGGTGGAAGGGATATCTTACCCAACGTGACGTTGGATCCAATATGTTGTTCTTTAGCAAGAGATAGTGATTATCTATCGTTAGTTTTTCATATTGGGAGTGCTCCTGAGTGCTGGTCAGTTAATAACTGACCAGATGGTTTTTATCTTGCAATAGTGTTCATTTTTTCACAAAATCACGCATACGTATATAAAATTTTATGTAATTTTTATATAAACTTGACAATTAATATTGAATGTAGTATCATATAAATGCTGTTGATGCGATGATAAAATTAAAGAAAACCGGCTACAAATTTATTTCAAATGGAATAAATACGACTATAAATATAATTATTGGAGTTTTTTATAGTGAAAACAAGAGCACTACATATTATAGATAAAGTAATAAATATACTGGCATTTAGCAGTTTGTTTATACCAATACTTGAAGTTCATGCAATTGCGTTTTTGGTGCAAATGGTATTGACAGTAATTGTGCTTTGCTGTTGTGTAATAATAAGAAATCGTATTCTTGATGAAACGGGCGAAACTGATATTTGTAAGTTAGTAAAGATTAACAATGCAATTATTAAACGTTTATTATTAAAGATTATTTTTTTACTGCTTAACGGTACAATGTTTATTGTTTTGGCTGATAATTGGATGAAAAATTTGTGTTTTTTTCCGTACAGTATGAGTGTTTTGACTGCTATGGTAGTTTTCGCTCAATTACGTCTTGTACATGTTTTTCCGTTAAACAGTTTTAAGGACTACTTGCTGAAAATTAATGATTTTTTTAACGACAACAACCTAAACGATATAAAGATAAGAATTGTAGAAACGAATGACGGAGTGTGGGAAACTGAATGTAACGGGAAACACGTGATTTTTGATTTAAGAGAGTGTATTTTCCCCAAAAGTGTAATAACGTCGTATTTAAGTAGGCAATTGAGGTATAAGCAAATCAATCAACAAAAATTACCGTTAAAATCATTGTGGAAACGGAATTTAGAACTTAATTATTTGTCTAATGATTATAAAAAAGTAGAAGTTTGTTTTAAGGATAAAAATGGAAAAGTTTGCCAAAAGACAATAGTAGAAAAATCAATTAGTAAACTTAGCTATATAGAGTCAAAAATTATAATTGATACTGTTTATAGTAAATGTGTTATGCAAGCCCAATATGTATTGCCTAAAATAAAGAAAGGCAAATATAAGTTTTTAAATGAACGGATTTTTTTAGAATTTAGTGACGTCAATTTAAAAAAGCCGTCTTTTACAGAAAAACACAGCGAACACCCCGACAATATTAAAAATAAAACCTAAAAACATGAAGCTCGAAACGTAAAAAATTTCGGGCTTCTCTTTTTTCCTTTTTTCCCTCTTGTCATTGCGAGCAAGCTTAAAGCTTGACCTATTATTGTTTTTCCATAAATAAGCAATCAACCACCATTGGCTCTTTTATTTTTGACCGTGGGTCTGCCCAGTACGCAGGCGTACCCCCGATTATTGTGCTTTAGCAAAGCCAAACAATCAACTACGTCGGTTATTTATTTTGGGAGAGATCCTGAGCGGTAGATAGGTCTGCACCCATTATTGTGCTTTAGCAAAGCAAGTACGCAGGCGTACCCCCGATTATTGTGCTTTAGCAAAGAGAACAATTAACCACCACTGGTCCTTTTATTTTTGGGAGAGATCCTGAGCAGTAGACAGGTCTGCACCCACTATTGTTCTTCAATAAAGCAAGTATTTTATTTTGGGAGTGCGCCTTCGCATCAACCGCTCAAGACCTCCACTTGTATATCAAGGGGAGGGGGACCACCTTGGTGGTGGAAGGGATAAATATAAAATCCCAACCACTCATTCCTTATCTCCGTCATCTCGACCGTGGGTCTGCCCAGTACGCAGGCGTACCCCCGATTATTGTGCTTTAGCAAAGAGAGTAATTAACTACCATTAGTATTTTATTTTGGGAGTGCGCCTTCGCATCAACCGCTCAAGACCTCCACTTGTATATCAAGGGGAGGGGGACCACCTTGGTGGTGGAAGGGATAAATATCTAATCCGGCAAAGCCAAACAATCAACTACCGTTAGTTCTTTCATCTCGGCAGTGCGCCTTCGCACCAACCGCCGTCAGTTTTCCATATTTTGGCAGTGCGCCTTCGCACCACGTTAACCAAAGCTTAGTTTTTCGCAAGATAGAGAAGCCTATATAATCTTTAAGGTTTAACCTGTTTATTTTAAATTTTAATTGACAATAATTTAATTTTTATTTATAATAAAATATAATACAAAAAGGAGTGTAAAATTATGTTAGAAGTGGGAATGAAGGCTCCAGAATTTGCTTTGCCGGACAAAAATGGCAATATGATTTCCTTATCAGATTTTTTAGGCAAGAAAGTAGTATTATATTTTTATCCAAAGGATAATACACCGGGTTGCACAAAGCAAGCGTGCGCGTTTGCCGTGAAAAATAATGAAATTGAAAGCAAAAATGCGGTTATAATAGGAGTAAGTAAGGATAGTTCCAACTCGCATATGAATTTCGCAACAAAGTACAATTTGCCGTTTATTTTGTTATCGGATACAGATCTGGTTGTAATAAAAGCTTATGGTGCATGGAAAGAGAAAAAACTATATGGAAAATCATTTTGGGGTGTGATTAGAGCAACGTACTTAATTGATGAGCAAGGAGTAATTCAGGCGGTTATGCCCAAGGTGAAACCCGATACTAATGCCGACGAAATTTTAGCGTTGTTATAAAATTTTGCTTGCATTTGTTGGGTTGTGTGTTTGCAATTATTCGTATTAGTATATAAAAAATTATCAAGATCAAGGATGTAAAATTATGGGGAAATATATGACGTACTGCAATCCGTTGTCAATTGCCGACGTGAAAAGCGGCAGATGGTTAGATGCAAAACTAACCAAGGCAAACGAGCGAGATTTTAAGGATTACCGTTCAATTTCCGATCCAAGCGTAGTGTATTATGATGGGAAGTGGATAATGTACCCCAGTTACTCGGTTGCGTACGTGTCCGAGGATTTCGTGCATTGGAAGCACGTTGATATTGGTATTCCTCACCTAAATTACAGTCCTGCAGTGGTGTATTTTCGCCAAAAGTGGTATTTAATAGGTCACGGAATGACGGAAATGTACGTTGCTGACGATCCTCTCGGCCCTTTCAAGTTTTTAGGACATATGACGGATAGCGACGGTAATATAATCGTTACGGTAGACGGCTGTTTCCTTGCGGATAACGATAGGCTGTACTATTATTGGAGTAAGAATTTCTCCGATTCCGTTACGCTTGATGTAGAACGCGTAGTAGGAACGGCAGGCGTTGAGCTTGACCCCGAAAAGCCTTGGCAAATGCTTACAAAACCCGTTATGATAAACTACTTTGATCCGTCCAAAACATGGCAAAGATGGGGCGAGAAAAACCAAAACTCACGAATGGGTTGGATAGAAGGACAATGGATGTATAAGCGCGGAACGCGATACTACCTGCTTTACTCGGGATGCGGAACGGAGTTTGGCGCGTACGCAAACGGCATAATGTATTCCGACGAAGGCCCCTTGTCGGGCTTTAAGCCCCAAAAAAATCACGACCCCTTTACCGAAAAGCGAACGGGATTTACAAGGGGTGCAGGACACGGCTGTATTGTTGACGGACCTGACGGCACTATCTGGACTTTTTATACAAGTATATTCTGCTTCAACCATATGTTCGAACGCCGTATAGGAATGGATCAAGTCCTCGTTGACGCGGACGGAGAGTTGTACTGTACTGTTACCGACACGCCTCAATTAGCTCCCGGAGTAGTTGATAATCAAGAAAATGCCGACATAAACGAATGGTTGCCTCTTACCGTAATGTCCAGACCTGTTGCGTCAAGCAGTATAGAGGGTAGAGAGCCCATTTATGCTTGTGACGAAAGTGTTCTTACCTGGTGGCAACCAAAGATAGAAGATAAAGCCCCCACCCTTACTTTTGTGCTCGGATCTTTGTCGTGTTACGAAATACGTTCTGTGCGAATAGTGTGGCGAGATGTGGGAATGGAAACCTTAGACGGTATTATGCCTGGCGCGTTTAAGTATATAGTAGAGTATGCATCGGACAGCAAGCGAGAAGAGTGGAAAACGCTAATCGACGATAGCGAAAATAACGAGGATTTGTGCATCGACTATAGAGAAATTGAACCAACTGTAGCCTATGCCGTTCGCCTCAAAATTTGTGGCGCGCCTCGTGGAATTCAGCCGGGCGTAGTAGATTTTACTGTGTTTGGCAAATGTGTAAAAAATAAAAATTAATATATGGTGAATTGCTGAAATTTATATAAAAAAATGTTCGCTGAATAGATAATAGATGAATTATAAATTTGTCATGAATTCCCAATATCCTTGACATGAAAATGCTGAAATGCTATAATTTCAACATAAAATGTTCGTAGAATATCTTATTCCGCGAATACGAAAATTTACACAAAAGGAACGAAAGACCAATGAGTTTTTACTGTAAAAACTGCGGAACAGAGTTAAACGTAGACGGACAAAAGATTGCCGTTTGCGATTTTTGCGGTATGGAGCAAACTCTACCCACAGCCGACGATCCTAAAAAATTAGAGCTTTTCGTAAAAGCCAACGAAAACCGTATGGTTTCGCGTTTTGACGTAGCTAAAAAGCAATACGAAAGCATAATTGCGCAGTATCCCGACGATAACGAGGCGTACTGGTGTAAACTTTTGTGCGAATACGGTATCGAGTACGTGGACGACGACCTTACCGAAAAGAAGCTTCCCACCTGCCACAGAACGGTAACGGAAAGCATTTTCAACAACAGTGAGTACAAGCTCATTATGTCAAGAGCTACCGCGGAAGAAAAAGCTATTTATGAGTCTGAAGCCAAAGAGATAGACAGAATACAGAAAGAAATTCTTGCTTCCGCGCAAGAGCAAGAGCCGTACGATATATTTATTTGTTACAAGGAAAGCGAAAATGACAGTAAAAAAAGAACGGTTGACGCACAGTATGCAACCAAGATCTACACCTACCTTACCGAACACGGCTACAAGGTTTTCTTTTCACGTATAACGTTAAAAAACAAACTGGGCAGTGAATACGAGCCCGTCATTTACTCCGCGCTAAAGTCTGCAAAATTAATGCTCCACGTAACAACGAGCGTAGAACACACGAACGCGCCTTGGGTAAGAAACGAGTGGAGCAGATTTTTGGAGTTTATGAACGCGGACGTAACCAAAACCATTCTCCCCTGTATTGCGCAAATGGGTCCGTACGAGCTTCCCGACGAGCTTTCCAAGTTCCAAGTGGCGGACATGACCGACCTTGATTTTTATGAGAATTTATTGTTACAGATAAACAAAAAATTCGGCAGAACACAAAAGATTCAGCAACAAGCAACGCCTTCCGTGGAATCGGTTACAAGCATACGTATTGAGCAAAACGTGACAAATCAGCCACAAAACGCGCCGTATGCAGAATCGTATAGTAGCTCTGACGATAAGGAAATAGACAGGTTTTTCAAGCGTATTCCGTATTTTATCAAGGATGATGAATGGGACAAAGTGGATGAGTATGCCGAGAAAATTCTGGATCGAGATCCCACTAATGCGCAGGCTTACGTATGCAAGCTTCAGGCAGAATACAAGGTTAGAACTATGCCCGAACTGCAAAATCTCCCCGATACATTTGAGGAATCTTATAATTACAAAAAAGCAATGAGCTATGCCGATGCTCAGCTAAAGAACGTTCTTGTCGGTTATATCAGTTTCATAAAAGAAAGAAATGAAAATGCCCGTATTGATAAATTGTACAATCAGGCTCTTACGGGTTTACGTAATGCAACAACTGAGGCGGACTGTCAGCAGTGTATCAAGCTTTTCGAAGCGGTAAAAAATTACAAAGACAGTAAAATACTGATCACAAAGTGTAAAGATAAGATTCAGGAAATTAAAAAAGATGCAGTATACAGAGAAGCTCAAAATCAAATGAATCGTAATCTCGTAATTGGCTACAAAAAAGCAATCGAACTGTTTAAGACTATTCGTGGCTATAGGGATTCTGAATACAAGATCTCTGATTGCGAAAGAGCGATAAGGGAAATAGAAACGCGATTAGAGTACGAGCGCAAGACGGAGGTGTACGAAAGAGCAATAACGTTAAAGAAACAGCAAAGGCTTGAGTCGTATACGGAAGCTGCAACACTGTTTGACTCCATTTCCAAATGGAAAGATTCCGCAAAGCTTGCTGAAGATTGTAGAAATGAGGCAAAGAAATGCGAGATCAGAATCGAAAATGAGCGCAAAGACGAAATTTATTTTAAAGCTATGCGCAAAATAGAAGTACCCACTGTTGCCAATTATGAGGATGCGATAAAATTATTGGAAACGATCTGTGGTTGGAAAGACTCCAAAACAAAGATTGAATCTTTGAAAAAATGGATCAAAAACAAGGAAAGGCTGGAGGAAGACGCTCGCAAAGACCGTATCTATATTGAAGCAAAGGCGTATATGCCCCTAAATAACGTTGCCGATTTTGAAAATGCCATCAAGCTTTTTGAGAGTGTTCGTGATTGGCGAGATTCGGCGCGGCAAATAGAAAACTGCAAGGCATCTATTGCCAAGATAAAGCAAAAGGAAGAAGAGGCGAGAGTGAAGAGCGAAAACGAACGCAAAATTTGTCTTGACCTTATTGCTCAATTGCCTGAGGCTCTTAATAGGGATTATTTGTCGGAAACCAGAAAGGATGTCAGAAACCGCCTTGCAACGCTTAAAGCAAAAGACAGAGAGATTCGCAGTGATATTGCTAAGGGTAACGAAATTATTGCGCAAATAAAATCTTTGGAAGCCGAGCTTAAGCAGTTAGAGGAGAAACGCAATGCGTGCATGGACGAAAAGAGTACGTTAAAATTCTTTGCAATAAAGCGCAAAGCCGAGCTTGATCACGAGATTGTGGAATGCACAAAAAAAATCAGCGAGCTTAACTTAAAGATAAAAGAATTAAAAAATAAGCCCGAAAGTGCGTTTAATTCTCAGTCCATGAAGCGAATTCTCGATAAAAACGCAACAAGTATCGCAGAACTTGATAAGGAATTAAGCAGACTCGAAAATGTAAAGACAAAAGAGAATATAATCTTGGAGCTCGAAAATTACGAGTATGGCAGAGAATATCTCTCTTCAAACAAACCCACTACGTCAACCAATACGACAATGTCAACGACGCATACCACCCCCTGTTCAACAACACAAACTACAACAAGCACCGCAAAGCCTTCTTCAAGCTCGGTCGACCCGTCTAAGCTCCAAGTAGGCGACACATGCAAATTCGGTAGTTACTATCAAAGCAACGATACCACAAAAGAGCCAATCGAATGGCTGGTGCTTGCAAGAGAAGGAAGCAAGGCTTTACTTATAAGCAAATACGTACTTGATTGTAAGCCTTACAATACAAGTAGGACAAATGTAACGTGGGAAACGTGCAGTATAAGAAAGTGGCTTAATAACGACTTTATAAACACCGCTTTTACAGCTACGGAAAAAGCAAAAATTCCAATAGTAACGGTAAGCGCAGATAAGAACCCAAATTATAGCACAAACCCTGGTAATACAACGCAAGACAAAGTATTTCTGTTAAGTATAACGGAAGCATACAAATACTTTAGCAATAATATAGCAAGGCAATGTAAGCCTACGGCGTATGCAAAGAAGAACGGAGCATACGTAAACAAAGATAACGGAAGTTGCTGGTGGTGGCTCCGCTCCCCCGGTAGTACTCAGTATGATGCCGCTTCTGTCCGCTATGACGGCGGCGTCGTCAGCGGTGGTCTCAGTGTCGACTGTGATTACAGTGTCGTGCGCCCCGCTTTGTGGGTAAATCTTGAATCCGGCACACAATCCCCCACGTCAACCGGTACGACAACACCAAACACGGCACCGCGCCCAACAACACAAACTGCAACAAGCACCGCAAAGCCTTCTTCAAGCTCGGTCGATCCGTCTAAGCTCCAAGTAGGCGATATCTACATATTCGGTAGCTATTACCAAAGCAACGATACCACAAAAGAGCCTATCGAATGGCTGGTGCTTGCAAGAGAAGGAAGCAAGGCTTTACTTATAAGCAAATACGCACTTGATTGTAAGCCTTACAATACAAGTAGGACAAATGTAACGTGGGAAAAGTGCAGTATAAGAAAGTGGCTTAACAACGACTTTATAGACACTGCTTTTACAGCTACGGAAAAAGCAAAAATTCCAATAGTAACGGTAAGCGCAGATAAGAATCCAAGCTACAGAACAAACCCCGGTAAAGCAACTCAGGACAAGGTGTTCCTGTTAAGTATAACAGAAGCAAATAAATACTTTAGCAGTTCGACAGCAAGACAGTGTAAGCCTACAGCATACGCAAAGAAGAACGGAGCATACGTAAACAGTGATAACGGAAATTGGTGGTGGCTCCGCTCCCCCGGTTATATTCAGAATACTGCTGCGAGTGTCCGCTATTACGGCGTCGTCCACTACGATGGTAGCCTTGTCGACTGTGATGACTTTGCCGTGCGCCCCGCTTTGTGGGTAAATCTTTAATCCGGCACACAATCCCCCACGTCAACCGGTACGACAACGTCAACGTATACTACAAGACCGACAATACAACAACCTAAGTCTATATTTGGTATGAACAAATTTATTTGTGTACGTTGTGGTAGTTATATTGAGCGTGTAAAGCCGGGACAGACAACTGTAAGATGTGATTTTTGCTCTTATGACAACACCGTGCCAGACTATTGATGTTAGAGTGAAAGAAATTGCAGTGCAATAGTTGCTGGAAAATATTTTAAGCGGAAAAACACTTGAAAATAGTATAGGACGCTTTTCGCGCGGTAGTAAGCAATAAAGCGAGTTAATTTAATCACTCACATAAAAGTCCGTTTTATACGGGCTTTTATGCTATAAAAAATATTATAGCGCAAACGATTTCTGTTTTTGATTTTTACTTGCATTAAAAAACTGTTTGTGATACAATATAGACGGAATAAAAATTTTGGAGATGAATTTATGAAGCTTAGTTTTGAAATAATTAAAAATCTTACGGTGGGAGCTGTGAGAATTTGGGAAGAGAACGACGGTGTGCATTTTGCGGAGATGACCGAAAAGCAAATTAAGGGCTTTTACGAGGCTTCACAAACGCTTGGTCAGCGCGCAGAAACTACGACGGGAATTCGACTAGACTTTGAAACAAATTCGTCTTATCTTGCCTTTACGCCACTTACTGACGGAAAGTACGAGGTAAAAGTAGACGGTCTGCTCACGTTAGACCTTGCAAAACAAGGCGAAAAATCCACGGTTAATTTACCCAAGGACGGCAAGGAGCACAGAGTAACCCTGCACCTGCCCTCGCACGTAATCGGCGGTCTTGCAAGTGTGGAGATCGAGGACGGCGCAACCGCAAAAAGACATGCTTTTGATAGAAAGATTCTGTTTATCGGCGACTCTATCACGCAGGGTTGGAATTCCGTATACGACACAATGTCCTACGCGTACCAGACAAGCGAAAAGCTTAATGCCGAGAGTATTATTCAGGGAACGGGTGGAGCAATGTATAACGTAAATACCTTTGACAAGGTAGAGGATTTCAGCCCCGATATAGTAATCGTTGCGTATGGTACTAACGATTCTAACCATATTGACACCTTGGAAGAATTGGGAAAGAATTGCAGGGATTATCTTGTTGAGGTTAAGAAGGCGTATTCTACCTCCAAAATCTTTGTAATTACACCCATCTACCGTATAACTAACGACGAAATTAAGCCTTACGGCGACGTAAAGCTTGCCGGAAAGAAAATAGGTGAGGTAGCCGAAAGTCTTGGCTTAGAGGTTGTTGACGGATAAAAAATGATACCGCACTTTGAAACATTTATGGCAGACAACGTACATCCCAACGCGCTCGGTTTTTCCGTTTATGCCGATAATCTTACACAAGCTCTAAAAAGCAAAATGTAACGAAAAGTCGCATACGTATATAAGAAAATATAACAAATAGGAGTAAAAATTATGAAAAAAATTATTGTTGAAGGACATCGCGGATATTGTGCACAGTATCCCGAAAATACGCTCATATCGTTTGAAAATGCAATTAAGCTTGGTGTGGACGCTATAGAGTTTGACGTATGGCTTACAAGCGATAAAGTGCCTATGCTTATGCACGACGGAAACGCGTACAGAACGTGCGGAGTGGACAAGCATCTTCGTGATATGACGTACGAAGAGGCGAAAAAACTCGATGCGGGATATGAGAAGAAGTTTGGAGATAAGTTTGTAGGCAAGGGCATAACCGTTCCCACGCTTGAAGAGGTTTTACAGCTTGCAACCTCTCTTAACCCCAATCTTATGTTTGGTGTAGAAATTAAGGAGTACACCGAAGAAAACGTGGACCTTACGATGGAGCTTCTTAATAAGTACGGGGTGTTTGACCGTTGCTGGTTCTATGCGTTTAACGGTAGAATTATCAAGTACATCAAGGAAAAATATAACGGTAGAACAATGGGTTACCCCGACGTACAAATGAAAGAATTTGCGCCCGATACTTATAGCTACTACGAAGAACTCGGACTTTCTATGGCGTACGTAAAGAGCGAGCTTTGCGACTTCTATCTCAAAAAAGGCTTTCCCGTACATATGTACTGCGCAGACAACGAGGCTGACGTAAACCTTTGTATCGAAAAGGGTGCTGACCTTATCACCGCCAACGACCCCGTTCCCCTTATGAAAATCTTGGGAAGAATAAAGTAAAAATACCAAACAGCAAATTACCACGAAGCCGACAGAAATCTCTGTCGGCTTCATTGCATAAACCGTAGGATAAAGGCTTTGCTCTTAACAATAAAAGAGCATAGCTTTTATTTTTGCGCGCATTTACACATACTATAAAAAAGGAGAGTAGTATGGCGTATTTTAAGGGTAGTATAAGCTTTGGTCTGGTTTACGTGCCAATAAGCTTAGTAAGTAGTGTGAGAGAAAACACGATAGGCTTTAACATGATAGACAAGCAAACGATGAGTCGTGTTAAGTATAAAAAAACGTGCGTGGATTGCGGAGAGCGTGAGGTAAAGCAAGAAGATATCGTAAAAGGTTATGAGTATGAGGATAACAAGTACGTTATTTTCACCGACGAGGATTTTGAAAAAATAAAGACACAGCGTGATAAAAACATAAATATCGAGAGGTTTGTCAGTGCGGAGGAAATTGATCCCGTGTACTACGAAAAATCGTATTACGTAGTGCCGAGCGGAGCAGAAAAAGCGTACTTGCTACTACTTAAAGCCATGACGGATATGAACAAGGTCGCTATTGCAAAAACCGTTTTGGGCACAAAGGAGTCGCTTATCGCAATAAGGGTCAAGGACGGTAAAATGTTGCTTAGCACCTTGTATTTTCATGATGAAATAGTGGATAACCCCACAAAAATTGAACAATCAAGCGTTAATGAAAAGGAAGCTGAGCTTGCAAAGCTGATAATACAGTCTATGAGTGGCGAGTTCGAGCCTGAAAAATATAAGGACGAATACAGAGAGCGAGTAAAGGAAGCGATCGAGCGCAAGATAGCAGGCAAGGAAATAGTAAGAACAAAGGAAGAAAACGTAGAAAGCATTGCTGATCTTATGGATGCGCTACAAAAAAGCCTTAAAAATCTCAACGTGACAGACAAGAAAACGGTAAGCAAAAAAACTAAATCAAGCAAAAGAAAAGGTGCGTAATGGGAGATTTGTTTGAAGAAAAAAATATATCTCCGATGTTACTTAACGAAGTAAAACAGCCCTTTGACAGCGAGGAATATATTTTTGAGCTTAAGCTTGACGGTATACGGTGTATAGCTTACCTATCCCCTTATTCGGTAAGCCTGCGAAACAAACGCAATAAAGAGTTGATAGATATCTACCCCGAGCTGAAAAAGGCAAACGAGTGCGTCAAAACGCAATGCGTGTTAGACGGCGAGCTTGTTGTGTTAAGTAACGGTAAGCCGGATTTTTATAGCTTACAAGAGCGGTCTTTGCTTAAAGATCCCTTAAAAATCGAGTTAGCCTCCAAAAGAAAGCCCGTTAGTTTTGTGGCTTACGATATTTTATACTGCAACGGTCGGGATGTTACCGGTTTACCGCAGACAGATCGAAAAAAGATACTGTCGGAAAACGTAAAAGAGTGTAACGGAATTTCCGTTTCAAGGTGGATCGAAAAGCATGGGGTTTCATTCTTTGAGCTTACAAAACAGCAGGGGCTCGAGGGTGTGGTCGCAAAGAAAAAGAACGGCACGTACAAAATCGGCAAGCGCGCGTCCGAATGGATAAAAATTAAGGTAATGCAAGAAGAAGATTTACACGTCGTCGGCTACGTTCCCGACAGCTACGGCAACGTTAAAGACCTTATACTCTCCTCTCAGGAAAACTTCATATATAAAAATCGTGGCAAAGTTTATCTTGGCGTGTCCGAGCAAGAGCGTAAATTTATCAAGAATTTTGCAAATTCGCACAAAACCGAAATCCCGTATTTTCCCGATATAAAAAACGCAGTATGGCTAAACCCTCCGCTAAAAGGCACAGTCGTGTATATGCACAAAACCCAAAGCGGAGCTCTGCGCCAACCCGTTTGGAAAGGCTTGAAAGAATAGTTAAGCTTTTGCAATGGTTGTGTTTTTGCATAGTTAATACTTAAAATAAAAAAGAAGACTTGTCAACCGATCACCTAACGGTTTGTAGCGTCCTGTAGGTTGCGCGATAAAAAACAAGCCTTCTTTTTTTGTTCAATAGAATGAGCGGTCAGTAAAGTATGACACAATCTCAAAACTATTGAATATTATCATAATTGACAGCAAACCGTTCTTGCGGTCTTAAAAGTGGTGATTTTACTGCTGACAAAAAGCCACGTTCTTGCGTATCTTAAGTATAAGGCAAGGCGGTCAGCCCCATAAAATCTTTATAAATCTTAAAGGCAGTCTATAGCATCGGACGCATCCTTATGGATTTATTGGCTTTTACGCAATTTACTTCAGGCATCCATGTGCCGTCAGTGTTAAACGTTTTTGCCTCCGTGGTATAAAACCTATATAGCTAAAAAAAATACTGTTTCCGAATCGGAAAAGACTGCGGTTACCCAATCATAAGAGAGATAGTAAGAGGTAAAGTAAGGCATTGTCTTCTGATTTTCGAAGCAGGATTTAAAACAAAAAGATACCACAAGGGTTATCCCGTTTGAAACTAATGTAATTATTATAAAAACACTTTATCATAAAAGATAAGGTATTTTTTTTGTTATTTGCTTGACAAATACTTATTACAAAAGTATAATAAGTATGAAAAGTATAACTTATCATACAAAAAGGAGTTAGATATGGAAAAAAATAAAACTGATAAAAACAAATTTGTTGGTATTTGCAAAGTAGGCGAAAAAGGACAAATTGTTATACCAAAAGAAATAAGAACTATGTTTGACATAAATCCAGGAGATTCTGTTATTGTTCTTTGCGATAAAGAAAAAGGTATTGCACTACTCAAAGCAGATGTTATTGATAGTTTAACAGATAAAGTATTAAAGCAATAAGGAGTGTTATATATGAATATTATAACAATCGATAATGTTTGCAAAAATTATAAATCAAAGAAAGCGTTAGACAATGTTTCTTTATCAATAAAACAAGGTGAACTGTTTGGACTTTTGGGTGTGAATGGGGCAGGAAAAACTACTCTTATTAAAATTCTTTGTGGTTTAACAAGAAAAACAAGTGGAACTATAACGATAAATAATTTTAATTTAGATAAAGAGATTGATAAAATCAAAGAAATAATTGATATATCGCCTCAGGAAACATCAGTGGCAAACAACTTAACAGTAAAAGAAAATTTAGAGTTTTTTGCAAATATATACAACAATAACGATG
>JAGAPA010000024.1 GCA_017623455.1 Clostridia bacterium
GTGGGCAGACCCACTGTCAATATTGTTATTAGACGAGAGTTTATTTAATAAGATAACAAGGTGCTTTAGCTAAAACGCGATTATGGCATTTTTTGTGGGCAGACCCACGGTCGAAAATGTTATTAGACGACAGTTTATTTAACTAAAAACAAAAGAAACTCCCCCAGTCTACTTTGTAGACAGCCCCCTCGAAGAAGGGGCCGTACATCGCTTAATTATAGGAAAAGTAAAATGCCATTAAAGTATAACGGACGGATAATTCCTTTAGCAAAACAATTACGAAGCAATCAAACACCGCAAGAGAGAAAGCTGTGGTATGATTATTTAAGCAAATATCCTATTCGTTTTCAACGACAAAAGGTAATAGATTGTTATATTGCGGATTTTTATTGCTATAAAGCAAAGTTGGTTATAGAACTTGATGGTTCTCAACATTTTACGGGAAAGGGAGAAGAAGGCGATAAAATTCGAACAAGTGTTTTAGGTCAATTTGGTTTGAAAGTTATTCGTTTTTCAAATAACGATGTAATAAACAATTTTGACGGTGTATGTGAAGCAATTGATTTTGAAGTTCAAACAAGATTAAAAGAGTTAGAATAAATTATTTCATTAACGAGAATTGTATTAGGTAGGCCTTCTCCTTTGGGGAAGGTGGCTACGCCTTAGCGTAGACGGAAGGAGTGAAACGGTATACTATTAGCTAATAGTTACGGCTTCGTTAATATATTTAACTAAAAAACAAGGAAAAACAAATGGTACATCAATACAAACTTAACGGATATAATATCGTACTTGATACGTGTAGCGGATCGGTGCATACGGTAGACGAGGTTGCTTACGATATTATCGAGCTTTATAAACAAAAAACTCAGGACGAGATAATAGATATAATTCTTGCAAAGTACTCTCACCTTCCCGACGTAACGAGGGAAGAGGTTTTGGAGTGTCTTGGGGATATAAAGGCACTTGAAGAGAGCGGAAAGCTTTTTTCTAAGGATATTTACGAAAACCTTGCGTACGATTATAAGAACAACAGTAAGGTAGTAAAGGCGCTTTGCTTGCACGTTGCGCACTCTTGCAACCTTAACTGCTCGTATTGCTTTGCAAGTCAGGGTAAGTATCAGGGCGACAGAGCGCTTATGTCTTTTGAGGTAGGAAAGCAGGCTTTTGACTACCTTATCAAAGCTTCGGGAACGCGCAGAAACTTGGAAGTTGACTTTTTCGGCGGAGAGCCCATGCTCAACTTCGAGGTTGTAAAACAGCTTGTTGCGTACGCGCGTAGCATCGAAAAACAGCACAACAAGAATTTCCGCTTTACCTTTACCACGAACGGCGTGTTACTTGACGAAGAGGTTATGGACTACCTTAACAAGGAAATGAGCAACGTTGTACTCTCTTTGGACGGCAGAAAGGAAGTGCACGATCACTTCAGAAAGGACTATGCGGGCAAGGGCTCTTACGACGTAATTTTGCCCAAGTTCAAACGCTTGGTGGAAAAGCGCGGAAATAAGGACTATTATATGCGCGGAACGTACACGCACAACAACGTGGACTTTTTCAAGGATATTATACATATGGCGGATATGGGATTTACCGAGCTTAGCATGGAGCCCGTAGTTTGTCCCCCTTCCGATCCTTACGCGCTCACAAACGAGGACTTGCCTATTCTTTTCGAGCAGTACGAACTTCTTGCAAAAGAGATGATAAAGCGCAAAAAGGAAGGCAGAGGCTTTACCTTCTATCACTATATGCTCGACCTGACGCACGGACCTTGCATTTATAAGCGTATTACGGGTTGCGGTAGTGGAACGGAGTATATGGCGGTTACGCCTTGGGGTGATTTATATCCCTGTCATCAGTTCGTTGGCGACGAAAAATACAAGCTCGGTAACGTTTGGGAAGGCGTGGTAAACACCGAGGTTCAGGACGAGTTCCGCTCTTGTAACGCGTATGCCAAAGAAGAGTGCAAGGACTGCTGGGCAAAGCTGTATTGCTCGGGTGGATGCCCGGCTAACGGCTATCACGCAACGGGCAAGGTAAACGGCGTTTATAAGTACGGTTGCGAGCTTTTCAAAAAGCGTATAGAATGTGCCGTAATGATTAAGGTTGCAGAAAATGCGGACGAAGAATAATGCAAACGCCTATCGTAGATTTTGTTAGAAAATACGCCGATAAAAACGGCGTCAGAGCGCACATGCCCGGACATAAGGGAAAATCCTTGCTCGGCGCAGAAAAGGGCGATATAACCGAAATTTCGGGCGCAGACGTGCTTTATAATGCAAGCGGAATAATCAAGCAAAGTCAGGACAATGCAAGCAAGTTATTCGGTACGTACGCGACTTTCTATTCCACCGAGGGGTCTTCGCTGTGCATAAAAGCCATGCTCTATCTTGTAGCTAAAGGCAAGCGCAATCCCACCGTTTTGGCTCTTCGTAACGCGCATAAGACGTTTGTGTACGGATGCGCTTTGCTTGGAATAGAACCTGTATGGGTATACCCTAAAAACAGCGAGCATTTGTGCGAGTGTAACGTGAGTGCGGACGATATTGACGAAGCGCTTAAATCGCTTGACAAAAAGCCTTTCGCGGTGTACGTAACCTCGCCCGACTATCTTGGCAATATGCTTGATATACAAAGCATTGCTACAGTTTGCGACAGATACGGAGTACCGCTTATTGTGGACAATGCTCACGGAGCGTACCTTGCGTTTATTAAAGAGAACGAGCATCCGATAAAAAAAGGCGCTGCAATGTGTTGCGATTCTGCGCACAAAACGCTTTCTGCTCTTACGGGTGGAGCATATCTGCATATCGGAGATAAGGGAAAAGTGTTTGCGGACGGTGCAAAAAATGCACTTTCGCTGTTTGCGTCCACTTCGCCGTCCTATCTTATTTTACAGTCTTTAGACTTGGTAAACGCGGACGTTGAAAAAAACTTAAAGCGATTTGAAGAGGTAAAAGAACGCGTTAAAAAGATTAGAATAAACCTTGAAAATAACGGGTTTGTTTGTGTGGGAAACGAGCCGTTCAAGCTTACGTTAGACCTTGTAAAATCAAACGTTTTGTCCGAAAATCTCGCATACGTGCTTGACAAAAACGGCATAGAATGTGAAATGTTAGACAACGAATACGCGGTATTTATGTTTAGTACGGCGTCAAAGGATAGCGATTTTAAGTGCGTGCAAAACGCATTGCTAAGCGTACAAAAAACTGAGCGAAAACCGATTTTAGCGTTTGAGTTTAACAAGATAGAGCGTGTTATGAGCGTGCGCGAAGCGATAATGAGCGAAAGTGAAAGAGTAAGCGTTTCAGCTTCACTAAACCGCGTTTGTGCCTCGCCTACCGTTTCCTGTCCGCCTGCAGTTCCCATCGTTGTAAGCGGAGAGCGCATTACCCAACAAAGCATCGCGCTTTTTGCTCGCTATGGAATAGACGAGATAGAGGTAGTAAAAGAATAAACAAGAAAATCACACTACGAAATAAAAACGTGGTGTGATTTTTAATTATATGTGATTTTAGACCTAATCGACTTATTCCAAAACCGTTTCAATAAGCTTTAGCGCAATATAGTAGTGGTATTCGCGAATGGGGTGATTGATTTTGTTGGAAAGCAGGTTAAAAACGTCCACGCCTGCCTCTTCCATTTTCTCCCAGATGGGGTGAAGGTCGCAAACCTTTACGTTATGCTTTTCACAAACCTTTCTCGCACGCTCGAAGTACGCCTTAAGATAGCCCTTTTCCTTATGCCCTGCAATCGCCTTTGCCGCCTCTAAGTGAATGGGTGCGGTAAGGGGATGAACGGAAGAGTTCGTGGTATTTTGAGTAAGGAAAATAATCTCACTACCCACGTTTTCAAGCTGAGTGAAAATGCTATCGAGAGCGTTTTCGTATTCGTCGATCTTCTCAAAACCACCACCGCAATCGTTAAGCCCAAACGACACGATAGTAAGGTCGGGAGTGTGGCGAAGTACGTCGTTAATTCTGTTAAGCGAGCCGTGAGCGGTATCTCCGCCAAGACCGCCGTTTACAAAAACTACGGGCGTTTCGGGGTAGAGCATATTAAGGATCTGCTTCATTCTCTCGCCGTAACACTTATCGCGCTCGGACGCGTATGCTTCAAAACAGCCTTGCGTAACGCTGTCGCCAAAGGACGCCAAAACTACTTGGTTGCGTTTGTTTTGCTTTATTTTTTCTAAAATTTTCATCATAATCGTTTTCTCCTTGTTAATAAGACTATTATAGCATTATTAATTCTCTAACGCAATAGTATTTTAAAGATTTTATTGTATAAAATAAAGTTTTATTATTGACTAAAATCGGCATGTGTAGTACAATATGGTTATGCTTAGAAAAATAACAAACGACGGGTTTAACACCGTCTATAACATCATGGAAAACAGTTTTCCTCAAAACGAGATAAGAAGTTATCGCGGTCAGTTACAACTTTTAACTTTGCCCGATTACTCGCTTTTTATAAAGCAAGAAAAAGGTGAAATAATAGGTTTTATTGCTACTTGGGATTTAGGTGATTTTACGTTTATCGAACATTTTGCGGTAAGCAAAGAGCATAGGGGAAAGGGTGTGGGAAGTGAAATTTTACGCGAGCTTAAAGCTTGCATTTGCGCGCCTTTAGTCTTAGAAGTAGAACCGCCCGTTGACGAAAAAACTCGTAAACGTATCGCGTTTTATGAGAAAAACGGCTTGTTTTACCACGATTATTATTACGTTCAGCCTCCCTTAGAAAAAGAAAGAGAAGAGGTGGAGCTTAAGATAATGTGTAGTAAAAAACTGGATAGAAACGGGTTTGAAAAAGTCAGGAACGTGCTGTACAAAAAAATTTACCAATGTGACTAATTCGTAAACAAAACCAACCGTAGGTAGACGACTGCGAATCGCCCGAAAAATCCAACGTAGACGTTGGATCCGCTATTGTAATTTGAGTAAAGAAGCTAAATAATTATAGCAGGTTAATCGAGTTGCGATTATTTAACAATTAAGAAACGTTGGATCTGATATTGTTCTTTAGCAAAGGTAGTAATTAACTATTGTTAGTTATTCTGTTTGGGAGTGCGCCTTCGCACCGTCATTGCGAGCCGTTGCAAACGGCGTGGCAATCTTTAAGCGCCTACGTCGATGAGCCTTCGTAATAAAAGGGAAAGTGACTATCGTTATAGTTTTTTCCAGGATTGTCATAGTAATTAAAAAAGACTTGTGATATAATTGTAAAAAAGCTAAAATTAACAGAGGGGGACACTATGTCAGACTTTCCATACCGTCAAGTACATTTGGATTTTCATACGAGCGAGAAGATCGGAGGGATCGGCTCGCATTTTAGCGCGGAAAATTTTGAAAATGCGCTAAAAGAAGGACACGTAAATTCCATTACTTTGTTTGCAAAATGCCACCACGGCTGGATGTACTATCCAAGCAAAGTTGGAAAAATTCATCCACAGCTTAATTTCGATTTGCTTTCCGCACAGCTCGACGTTTGCGAAAAATTGGGCGTGAGAACGGAGATTTATGTTTCGGCAGGGCTTGACGAAAAGTACGTTTACGCGCATTCCGAGTGTTTGCGAGCAGGAAAGAACGGACCAAAGCCACTAAACGAAGTGGGATTTCATAGAATTTGTTTTAACAACAAGCGATATCTTTCGCAACTAACAAAAGAGGTGGACGAAGTTATGCGACTATTTGGCAAGCGCATGGACGGGCTGTTTTTGGATATTGTGGGAATAGGCGAGTGTTATTGTCAAGAGTGCGTTAAGGGTATGATAAAGCTAGGCTACGACGTCAATAATCCCGAAAACGCGTTAACGTATGCTAAAAAAGTGTACTTTAAGTATATTAACGCGATACGAAAAACCGTGGACAAGTACGATAAAAATATGCCCATTATCCACAACGACGGCGGAGCTATCTTCCAAGGCAGAGATATTGCGTTTTGCAACCGTGGTCACTTCGAGTTAGAATCGTTGCCTACGGGTGGATGGGGTTATGATCACTTCCCAAAAGCCGCGGCGTATGCAAGAACACTTGGTAGAAACTTTCTTGGTATGACGGGCAAGTTCCACCGCAGTTGGGGTGAGTTTGGCGGATATAAGCACCCTAATGCTTTACGTTACGAAACAGCGTTATCCGTTGCTTGCGGTGCAAGATGTTCTATCGGTGATCAGCTTCATCCCGACGGAGAGTTTGACGAGGCAACCTACCGTCTTATTGGTTCGGCATATAAAGAGATAGAAGAAAGAGAAGAATGGTTAGGTGGCGAATATATCTCCGATATCGCGCTGTTTTCTTTAGAGGCGCTAAAGTGTTTGCATAAGAACAACGCTAGCGACGTGGGCGCAAACCGCGTAATGCTGGAGGGGCATTATCTATATAATATAGTAGACGAGAACGAGGATCTGGACAAGTATAAACTTGTTATTTTGCCCGACTGTGTTCCGCTTGTTGGCAAGCTTAAAGCAAAGATATCCGACTTTGTTAAAAATGGTGGAAAAGTACTGCTTTCAGGCAAGTCAGGACTTGACGAGAGTGGTAAGTTTGCGCTCGATTTTGGCGTAACGTATGAGGGAAAAAGTGACTATACACCTTCGTATATGCAACCTCTTTTCGATCTTGCGCCCAACGGCAGAGCCGATTACGTAACCTATTGCGACGCGTATGCCATAACCTTAGATAATGACTTTGAGGGAGAAGTTATTGCAAAGCGCGTAGATCCGTACTTTAACCGTAGTATAGAGCATTTTTGTTCGCACCGTCACACTCCGTACGATAGAGAAAAAACGTCGGACGCAGTAGTAATAACAAAAAACGTAGCGTATATCGGTTTTGATATTTTTGCTGAATACGCTCGCCACGGAAGCGCACACGTTCGCTCGATTATTACGTTTGTTTTAGATAAAATGCTTGACAAGACGCTAAAGTGTAATCTTCCCTCGTGCGGTATAACCTCGCTGTTCAGTCAAAAAGACAAGAACAGAATTGTTGAGCACCTTGTTTACGGCATTGCAAAAGTAAGGGGCGACGGAGTGGAGGTTATCGAGGATTTACCGTATACCGGCGATGTTGAATGTAGCGTAAAAACAGATAAAAA
>JAGAPA010000025.1 GCA_017623455.1 Clostridia bacterium
TGGGATATAATGAGCTGGGGATTTAATCACGGCGATAAGTCGGATAAAAGTGCTGTTCAGCTAATTCAAGAAGCTTCGGTTGTTATGTCTAACGGCGGTGGCTTTCAGATTTACGATACGCAAAACAGGGATGGAAGCGCAAGAAAGATTGACGGGAAAAGGCTTGAGATTATATCGAATTTTGTAAAGGAGCGTAAGTTCTTGTTCAACAAAAAACCGTTTGCAGACTTTGGCGTGCTTTTTGACAGCGACGACTTTTACGCAAAGAGTAAAATCTTTAATGCAGGCGGTTGTCTAAATCCTATTATTGGTATGGTTAACGCGCTTCTTGACGTAGGCAGAACGGTTAATATTTTACTTTCTACCCAAGAAGACGAGTATAAAAATCATAAGGCGTTAGTTGTTGCGCAATTGGATAAAATGAGTGATGAGCGTATCGAAAAGCTAATTACGTATGCTAAAAACGGTGGCAATTTGCTTGTTGTGGGCGAGGATGCAAGTATTAGATTTTTGGATAAAACGGGCGGAAAGTATAACGGTAAAAGGACTGGTAGAGTTTATATAAACGACGGCGAATATTTCTCGCTTGCTCATGATATTGGGATGAAACTTGAAACAATGTCGTGTCTGGACTTGGGCGACGGCGAGGGGTATTTGTATAGCGACAGATCCAAAAATTATCCGTTAGTGCCTGCGTATAGAATTGACAAAATCGGCAAAGGTTGCATTGCGTATTTGCCCTTGGATTTTGGTAATTGGTACCTAACTTATGCAAATCTTGCAAAGCAAGGCTATATCAAAAATATCGCTGACACGCTTGTAGAAAGTAGCGTGGTAGTGGATAAAAAGAATATTGATATCACCACTCAAAAGGATGGAGATTCGGTTATTGTAAACCTTGTAAATATCAATCAAAGCCGTCATTCTCTTTCTTATACGTCGTATGACGAGGTTGCACCAATAGAGAATATTACGGTAAAAATCAATACGCCATACAAGAGCGTAAGCTTGCCTTTTAACGAAGCGCATAGTGTAGAATATAAAGACGATTGCGTCATAATCAAGCTTGATAAACTTGATATCCACACGGCAATTATTTGTAAATAAAGCTAAAAGTTAAAATAAAAGCCACGTTACGAACTAAAAATCGTAGCGTGGCTTTTTGTTTTGAGAAAGTGATGCGAATTTCAACGTCTAAGCAGGTTAAGGACATTGCACTAAATTACAATTTCGACTCTTACACAAGTGAGAACCTACTTTTATAATTCAAGACTATTTTCTTTGAGAAGGAAGTCTAAAACATTCATAATAACGTAGCCTTTTTCGTTTCTCCAAAGTTTAGTTCTATCTTGGGTAATAATAATCTTCTTAAACGAGTCGTCTATACGGTCAAGGGAAGCTTGCTCTTGTTTCATCTTTTCAGTGTTAGGAATAGAAAAAGCAGATTGAATATAATAGCGTTGATTTCCTTTATTGCATACAAAGTCAACTTCTAAATGTTTGGTAGTGCGTTTGCCATCCTCATCTCTGACAACGTGTTCTATAATGCCAACGTCAACGTTAAAACCACGCATAACGAGTTCATTGTAGATTACATTTTCCATTATGTGGGTTTGTTCTTGTTGGCGGAAATTAAGTCTTGCATTGCGAAGTCCAACGTCGCTAAAATAATACTTAAAAGGCGAGTTTATATATTTTCTACCTTTAATATCATACCTTGTAGCTTTACGAATTAAGAAAGCGTCTAAAAGATAATCAACGTAGGTTGATATAGTTTTGTCAGCAGTTTTAATTCCATTTGAAGCAAAGGTTTTTGCTATTTTAGTTGGGTTGTTAAGCGAGCCAATAGAAGATGCTAAAACGTCGACCAAAGTATCAATAGCAACGTCGCCACGTAAGTTGTTGCGTTCTATAATATCTTTAATATAGGTATTCTTGAAAAGGTTGTTTAAGTATTCTGCTTTTTCCTCATCGGTTTCTAAGCTACAAAGCATAGGCATACCACCATAGGTGGAATATTCATCCCAAGCATCGTATTTATCACCATTTTTATAAGCAGAAAAAAATTCGGCGAAAGATAGAGGATTTACATGTATAATATCGCCACGTCCTCTAAATTCGGTTGCTATGTCAGAAGATAAGAACTTAGAGTTACTACCCGTAACGTAAACGTCAACGTTTTTTAATCTTAGTAAGCCATTTAAAATCCCATAAAGGCGAATGGGCTCTTTAGATTTTATTTCTTCGTCGGAAATAGCAAATTGCACTTCATCTAAAAGGAAATAAAACTTATCAGTTTCATTGGTTATTTTAGAGTAAAGGAACTTAGAAAGATTATCGGGGTTTCTATATTCTCTATAGCGGTCATCATCAAGGGCAAGTTTAATAATTTGCTCCTTTTTAACGCCTTCACTTAAAAGATATTCGTAGTAGAGGTTGTTAAGCAAATAACTTTTACCTGAACGGCGAAGTCCGGTAATAATTTTTATACTACCGTTGTTTTTCTTGCGAATAAGCTTATTTAGATATAAATCGCGTTTTATAATCAATCCTTCCATAACGTACTCCTTGTTTCGGTAAAATTGGTTTTGTCAACTTTTTCCGTAATAAGTATAATATGTTTAAGATAAAAAGTCAATAGAAAAATTGTCTAATATTGCGAAAAATTGCAATTTGTCAACTTTTTCCGTAATAACTTAATTATTTTTAGGCTATGTCACAACAAATGGTTGATAAATATTATTATGTTTTGACGAGAAAAACACAAGAAAGACAAGTGTTCTTGTAAGGGCGGTACGCAGGCGTACTCCCAATATTGTAATTTAGCAAAATAATAACACAATTTTGTAAGCACTTTTGCTCTAAATATAATTATTTAAATTATTACCTGCATTGTCTGTAACCGAACAAAACACGCTGTATTTCGTAGCGGTACTAAAAAGCTATAAGTCATATCAAAATTCAATAACCCACTAAAGTTTGTACTTTTCTTTGTATAACATACTATTTTAGGTCAAGCGTTACGCTTGAATATCAACCTACTGTTGTGTCAGAGCCTTGTTTATTATAGTAAAGGTGACAATACCTGTAATATATGTAAAAAGCAATTCTAAATGAACTGCTTTTTCTTTTACAAGAAATCAATTAACTCTTTTTTGTTTTTTAGGGGAAGTTTTCTAAAACTCTCTAAAAGGCTTTTTCCTAAGCTCTCTCGGAGAAAGCCCGAAGTGGCGTTTGAATATTTTTGAGAAGTAGTTGTAGTCGTCCAGTCCGCATTTTTTGCATATTACATTTACGGGAAGGGTGGTGGTTTCAAGCAGAGTGCGCGCATATGCAAGACGGCGAGATTTAACGTGATCGGCAGGGGTGGAGTGAAAGTAGTCCTTAAAGATCGAGTAGATCTCCGAGTGCGAAAGATGAAAAACAGAACACAGAGCTTGCACAGACAGGTCGGCGGTCAGGTTTTCGCTGATATATCTGTCGAGCAGTACGTCTATCTTGTTTTCTACGGAGTGCAGTAGGTTTTTAAGGTATTCATAGCCTGCGCACGCGTCAATTATCTTTATAGCGGAATTTATTTTCTCCATGCTGATGTTGGGTAATTTTCGGTACATTGCATCCAGTTCTTCGGATGTATACTCTGAGTCCGTTGCGATACGGCTGTCACTTTGGGGTTTAATCTGACCAAGTACGACAAAGCCTATAATTTTATTATCGTACAGTATGGGTGAAACACATTCAATAAGTCCTGCATGGCACGTATAAACGTATTGAGCGCGCGTTTTTTTGCATATCGTAAATGCCTTTTTGTCGCAGTTTTTGCATCTTTCGTCCATTTGCGGATCTTTTCTTAGCATTGAGCAAAAAGGCGTAAATTTTTCGGGATAGTAGCAAATCTCGTTTTCCTCGTTATCATATATGCACGTCTTTATCCCGGTAAGATTATAAAAATCTTTTAGCAGTGATTGAATTTTTGTAAAATTATACTCCATAATCGTAATCTCCGATACAAATTTACCATATTTTCATAGAAATTATACTATATTACGTTTATTAAATCAAGTAAAATAAAGGAAAAAGAAGGAAAAAGGAGGCTCGTGTGATGAAGTTGTTGAGCGTAGACGTGGGAACGACTTGTTGTAAATGCCAGCTGTTTGACGAAAATGGGGAAATTCTTTGCTATAAAAGCGAAGAATACGGCTTTTTGTCGGTTGGCAAAGAAAACTACATCGATTTATTCGCGGTTTGGCAAAAGCTTCAAGCGATGATACTTTCGCTTGAACATAAAGATATTGCGTCCATTTGTATTTCTTCGCTTGGCGAATCTTTTGTGCTACTTGACGAGAACGACAACGTGCTTTTTAATCCAATGCTATATACCGACGTGAGAGGTGAAGAGGAAGCTAAATGGGTTGAGCAAAAAGTGGGAAACGAGAAGATTTTTAATATAACCGGTGTTACGGCTCACAGCATGTATTCGATGTACAAGCTTTTGTGGATAAAGAAGCATTATCCTGAAATTTTTGCAAGAGCTAAAAAGGTGATGCTCGTGTGTGATTATTTAGGGTATTTGCTTACGGGGGAGAGGGTAATAGATTATTCGCTTGCTTCAAGAACAGGTGCTTTTGATATACGCAAATTGTGTTTTTCGATAGAGCTTTTAGAAGAGGTGGGGATTCCCGTAGAGCTGTTTTCCACACCTTTCAGGGCAGGGCATATTGTAGGAAAGCTTAAGGACGGGCTTATAAAAGAGCTTGGGCTTACAACGGTTCCCTCTCTTGTTTTAGGCTCGCACGATCAGGTGTGCGCAAGCTTGGGAGCAGGAGCAATAAACAAGGGGGATGCCGTGGACGGAATGGGAACGGTTGAGTGTATTACCACGTTGTTTGACAAGCCGTCATCGGATATTAGAATGGGAATACAGGGTTATCCGTGCGTGCCGTATGTTGTGGATGGACTGTACTGTACGTATATCCTGAACTATTCGTGCGGATCGACGGTAAATTGGTTCAGAAAAAAGATAATGCACGGATATTGCGGAGAAGAGCAGGACTACTTTGCGTATATGGAAAGCAAGATGGACGATGAGCCGTCAGGGATTTACGTTTTGCCGTATTTTGGCGGAGCTAGTACGCCGTATCAAGATCTTAACGCTAAGGGCGCAATACTCAACCTTACCACTAAAACCGAGGACTATCAAGTGTATAAGGCGATAATGGAAGGGACTGCAATGGAAATGCGGTTTAACGGCGAAACGGTAAAAAAATACGGAATAAAAATAAACAGCCTCGTTGCAACGGGTGGCGGAGCAAACTCGGATTCTTGGCTAAAAATTAAGTCTGACGTTCAAAATGTGCAAATAAAAACTTTGCGATCGAGCGAGGGCGGACTTTGCGGATGCGCTATGATACAAGCAGTTGCTATGGGAATCGCGGAGAATTATGAGCAGGCGAAAAAGATATTCGTGGTGTACGATAAGCATTATTTGCCAAGCGAAAAAGATAGCAAAAAATACGACGCTCATTATAGCAAGTATAAGAAGATTTACAAGACAGTAAGGAGTTTTAGTTAATATGAAAAATTCACTAAAAGTTAACGACGTATGTGCGATTTTCGGTAATTTTGACTATCTTAGCGGAGATTTTGAAGAACAAAACGGAGTTAAGGTTTTCCAAAATTCAACGCTTAAAATAACGGTGAGCGAAATTGACAAAACGGGCGACATTAAATTTAGGGAAGACGAGGTGCAAAACGTAAGCGGAAGGGATATTGACCTAACTTGCGCGATCTCCAAGTTTTGTTTGTCCGACGGTGACTACGAGGTTTATACCCAGTATAGCGAGTGGTGTAACGAAAGCGTTGGCGCGTGGCAACCGCTGTTTTCTGAAATCGTGGGAAGAAACGACGATATAAGAGCTAACTGCGCCGTTCCGCCGTTTTTTGCAATATATAACAAGCAAAACGGCAGGGGTTACGTTTTCCATATTTTAGCAGACGGAAAATGGCAGTATTCGGTGCGCAGAAGGTTTACGCAAGGATACGGCGGAAAGTGTGAGATTGTAGTGGAGATTGGATATGCCGAGCGTGATTTTTGCTACAAAATGCAAAGCGGAGAGAGCTTGAAGCTTCCCAAAATTTTGTACTACCGCTTTACCAATAAAACGGATTTAGACGCGTACAAAATGCATAGGTTTGCAAACGCGGAATTTCCCTCAAAAGGAGTGCCGATTATTTATAATAGTTGGATGTCGAGTTTTGACGAGATAAGTTACGATACGTGTTTAGAGCAACTTGTCAAAGCGAAAAAACTTGGCGCGGACTATTTCGTTATAGACGCAGGATGGTTCGGCCCGCCTAAAGATTGGTACTCAAGCGTAGGCGACTGGGAGGAATGCTTAAACGCGAATATGCGTGGACGTATGCGCGATTTTGTAACAAAAGTCGAAGAATATGGGCTAAAATTCGGACTTTGGTTCGAGATTGAAAGAGCAAGCAAGGATAGTAAAAACTACAGAGAACACCCCGAGTTTTACTTGGTGGAAGACGGTAGCGTTTTCGTGGATTTTTCAAACCCTAAAGCGGTAGACTTTATTTACGGAATACTAAAAGAAAGGATAGAAAAGTACTCGATAAAGTTTATTAAATTCGACTATAACGCCGAGCATTTTTACGACTTGGGCAAAAACGGATTTATCAAGCATTTTAGGGGTTACAGGGATTTTATAGGCAGAATAAAAAAGAATTTTCCCGACTTGTATTTAGAAAACTGTGCGAGCGGCGGTATGCGAATGGCGCTTGTTAATCTTGTTGATTTTGACTCGTTTTGGATGAGTGATAATCACAGTATTTTTACGCAGGCAAGAATATTTAAAGACACGATAAAGAGAATTCCGCCTTGGGCTTTGGAAAAGTGGATAACGGTTGCAACCGCAAAAAACTTCAGAGCGGACTATACGACAAGAACTCGTCAAGACCGTCTTACCGTGTGTTTAGACGCCGAGTGGGGCGCGATGACGAGTGTAAAACACGGCTTTTTGCAATGCGCATCCGTGGGCGGTCCTATCGGAATAAGCTGTGACCTTACCGAGCTGAGCGAAAGCGATTTTATTAAGCTTAAGGATTTTATTTCAGAGTATAAAAAACAAGCGGAGTTTTGGAAAGACTGCGAGTGCAGAATTCTAACGGATGGCGAAGGCGTAACCGTATTGCAGTTTAACGACCAAAGCTTTACCAAAATCAAACTTTACGTGTTTAATTATAAGCGCAATCAGAAGGATATTACAGTATATCCTGTGTGTAACGAAAATGCAAAATACACCGTTTTAGGCAATACGTATGCCGGAAAACGGTTAAATACTGACGGAATAAGACTTAATATGTGCGGTGTTGACGAAGCGTTTTGCGTGGAGATAGAAAAGCAATGAGATCGATAGTAAAAAAAACAGTATTATTTTTCATTTGTCTAACGTTATTCATTGGAAGTTCGATAGTATTTGGAGGAGAAAACATAATGGATGCAAAAGCGGAAGAAAAGCAAACTGAAAAGATTGCGGACGTATATCTTATTGTAGGACAGTCTAACGCGGTTGGCTCTACGCTTATTGCAAACGGAGCAAGCCCTGTGTATCAACAGCAAAATAACAACTCTTTTGCAAATTCTAACATTAAGTACGAAAACGTTTTGTACAATCACCTTGTACACCCGACAACAACGGGGTCTGGGTATATGATTACCAACTTTGTTCCCGTAACACAAGGACTGGGTTATACGCAATCTAAAAGCCACGTTGGACCCGAACTTGGAATGGCTGAGTATCTCGATCCTATCTACGCAAAAAAAGAAAATACTGATGCAATTATCATAAAGGTTGGCTCGGGTGGAACTTCGCTTATTAATCATTATGACGATGCGAATATTAATATCGAAGAGTTAAAAAAGACCAATGATTTCGACGCAACGTATGGAACTTGGTATCCTGAAAGTTTGTGGAACGTGACCAACGGCGGTCTTGCCGTGGATTTGTGGGACGGTCAGTACTATCGTCATCCTACGGGACTTTTATATCGTGAACTTATAACGTTTCTTGACAGTAATTACGAGTTGATGCAAAATGCAGGGTATACCAAAATTAATTTTAGATCGCTATGTTGGTTGCAAGGTACTACGGATAGAGGTAGCGAAAACAGGTATAAGGTTGTGTTTGATGCTTTGATTAGCGATATTAGAAATAGAATTAGCGCAATTACGGGCAAAGATTATTCGTCGCTACCAATTGTTTGCGGAGAGATTTCAAGAACGTTTACTTCGGTAAACGAGAGCGAGGTTGAAAAGAATAAGAAATTTATTGAAATGCAACACGAAATTGCGCAAAGCATGAACCAGTATTATATGGTTAACACTTCTGAATTTCTTATTAATGATTTGGATAAAGTAACCGGAGTGGAATACGTCAACGGATCGGATAGGTTTCATTGGAATTATCCCGACATGCTCAACATCGGTTATTTGCTTGGAGAAAAAATGTATAGCGTAAATCCTGATAATAGGTGGTTATATCTTAACGTAAGTTCAAACAAGTCCAACCATATGGACAAGACTAATCTTGAGAACGTGAAAACGGATATTGACGAGTTTAACAAAAACGGAAATCTCTATTTTGAGTTCAATCTTAAAACGAAGTATATTATTACTTCACTTACTTTGAATGAAGACGTCGATCTTATGCCGTATCTTTTACAAAAAGTAACTAACGGAATGAGAGAATACGTGTTAGAGGTAGAAGGAATTGATAATGCGCAAGATCAAACGGTAAACGTACACTTTGAAAATGCCGATACCTACGACGTTTCCGTAAAAATCGCAGAAGAAGGCAACGGTTACGGTAACAAGATTTACACCTACGAAAATACTGTTTATGCAAACGCAGGATATTACGAGCTTAAAGCACACCCAAGTCAAGACGGTAGAGTGTACAAAGTTACCGTCAACGGCATAGAGGTAGACGGTGCAAAGAATAAATCCGAAATAGTAATAGGCGATATTTTCGATTACCTCAACGGACAGAGTTCTTTCGAGATTGTCGTTCAGTATTCGGCAATACCGCCCCTTCGTATCGAGGTTAGCGGATATATCGATACGTTCGAGATTGGCGAGGCGTTCAGTACCGACGGCTTGGTAGTAAAATTTTTAGACCAACAAGACAACGAAACGATAATAGATAAGAGCGAGTATACCGTAGAATGTGCGTTGTACAATCCCAACCAAGTGGGCAAGTACCTCGTTACGATAAAGTACGGAACGTACGAGTGCTCTTATACGGTAGACGTAGTAGCACCCAAAATAGAGATAGAAAACGCAAAGACCACGTTTATTATGGGCGAGGCGTTCAGTTTAGGCGACGCTAAAATTTATTTCGTATCCAAGACAGGAAGAGTTGAGTTACAAGAAGGACAGTACACCGTGTCGACGGGATTGTTCAATCCCAACTTTACAGGCTCGTACGATATCGCAGTTGTGGGACAAGGTGCAGTAGGAACGTATAAAATCCAAGTAGTAGCACCCACGTCCATTACGGTAGAGGGAGCAAAAACCGAGTTTGGCGGAGAAGAATTTAGCACCGAAGGACTCGTAGTAAAAGCAATAGTAAACGGAGAAGAGTGCGTGCTTGACGAGAGTAGGTACACGATAAACTCGTCCGCGTTCAAAAAAGACAAGAATGGAACGTACGTAATTAAGGTTACCGCAGGTGGAAAGAGCGCAATGTACGAAGTAACCGTGTCGGGAATTTCTAGTGCAAGTGCAAGCGGATGTGGAGCGAACGCTATGGAGATTTTCTTGCTAATTGCCGGACTTTGTTCTTTGGCGTTCACGTTCAAAAAGTTCAGATAACTTTAGTTGTGCAGTAATTTGAGATTTTAATTTTTTAATAAATATAAAAGGAGATAAAAAGATGAAATTTGCATTGTTTTTTGGTAACAGAGGATTTATGCCTGCAGAGCTTATTGCAGGAGCAAGAGCGGATATGATTAAAGCGGTAACGGACGCTGGGCACGAGTATATTGCGATGGACGAAAACGCCACTAGATACGGCGCTGTAGAAACGAGAGAAGAGGGTAGACTTTATCACGATTGGCTAAAGTCGCACGAGGGTGAGTACGACGGCGTTATTTTGTGTATGCCCATATTCATTGACGAGAACGGAGCTATTACCGCACTTCAAGATGCGGGCGTGCCTATCCTTATGCAAGCGTATCCCGATGAGATTGGCAAGATGGACTTTAAGCATAGACGCGACGCGTACTGCGGAAAGTTTTCGGTAACCGATGTTTTCTATCAGTACAAAATCCCCTTCACGGTATTTAAGCCACACGTCGTTCATCCCTTGTCCGATGCGTTTAAGCAAAACCTTGACGACTTTGCAAAGATTTGCAGAGTAGTAAACGGAATGAAGAGATTTAATCTTGGCTGTATCGGCGCAAGAACTACAGCGTTTAAGACGGTGCGTTTTGACGAGGTTACGTTGCAACGTTACGGCATAAACGTGGAAAGCTTCGATTTGTCCGAGCTTATCTTTAAGGTGAACAATAAAAATGACGACGACGCGGTTGTTTTAGAAAAAGTTAAGAGGCTGGAAAACTATGCCGATTTTTCAAAAGTTCCTGCCAAAAACAAACTTACGCTTGCCAAAATCTCGGTAGTTATCGACGAGTATATCGAAGAATACAAGCTTGACGCGGTAACGCTAAGATGTTGGAACGAGATGGAAACGATATTGAGAGTTTGTCCGTGTGTGCTTATTTCCGAGCTTAATGATAGGGGTATAGTTTGTTCGTGCGAGATAGATCTTACAAGCGCAATTACAATGCGAGCTATGGCACTTGCAAGCGAAAAGCCTACGGCGTGTCTTGATTGGAACAACAACTATGGCGACGACGAAAACAAGGTTATTCTTTTCCATTGCGGACCTGTTGCGCAAAGCTTGATGGCAGGAAAAGGCGAGGTAACCGAGCACAAGATGTTTGCTAAAGGCGATCCCGGTAGTGGTTGGGGAACAAATGAAGGTAGAATTGCGCCCTTTGAAATGACTTTCTCTAACGGATTTACCGAAAACGGCAAACTCAAAGTTTACGTTAGCGAAGGAAAGTTTACCGACGATCCTATCGAAAAGGCGTTCTTTGGTTGCGGTGGCGTTGCGCAAATTCCCGATCTTCAAAACAAGCTCATAAAACTTGCAAAGGGAGGATTTAAGCATCACACGACGGTGGGCGTAGGAAAAATGAAGAGCGTGCTTTTAGAGGCGTTTAGCTATTTGGGTTATGAAATAGTAGATATTGAGGGATAGAGTTATGTTGACAGGATTAAAAGAAGTAATAAACGAAGCCAGAAGTAAAAATATGGCGATAGGAAGCTTTAATACTCCAAACTTAGAGTGTTTACAAGCAGTGTTAGAGAGCGCGGAAGAGTTGGACGTTCCTGTTATAATTTCTCACGCGCAGTGCCACGAGGATGTTGCGCCCCTATCCGTTATAGGTCCGGTTATGGTAGAACTTGCAAAACGAAGCAAGGTTAAAGTGTGCGTTCACCTGGACCACGGTGAGGATATCGAGTACTGTAAGCGCGCGATAAAACTCGGTTTTACGTCGGTTATGATAGATTGCTCTACCCTTCCTTATGAGCAAAACGTAGCGATAACGAAAGAAATGGTGGAGTACGCGCACGCTAATAACGTGGACGTAGAGGCGGAACTTGGTGCATTGCCACAGCGTGAGGGCGGAGAGGGAAAAGTTGCCGCAAATCCGAGTGATTTGTACACAAAACCGCAACTCGTACCCGACTTTTTGCGACAAACGGGCGTAGACGCGCTTGCTATTGCGTTTGGTACGGCGCACGGAATTTATAAGAGTACGCCCGTGCTTAATGTGGATATAATAAGCAAAGTCAGACGCCTTTCGTCAGTGCCGTTGGTTATGCACGGCGGTAGTGGAATTTCTAAAGAGCAGTACAAAGAAGTAATTAAACTCGGCATTGACAAGATAAATTACTATTCGTATATGTCTTATGCCGGTTACGCTTGCGCAAAAAAGACGGTGGAAGCAAAGAGTGAGGATTTTTTCCATAATCTCGCGCTAAACGCTAAAAACGCGATGAAGGAAAACGCGCTCTCAACTCTTAAAGTGTTTTCGGGGAGAGAGTAATGGACGGCAGAATTTCTAATTTTTCACAAGTCGCCTCGTTGCGAAGATATGTCTTAAGCGAGGGAAAAGAGCGTGGCGTGGAGGTTATCGATTGCGATAACGGCAAGATGAGATTTTTGCTTAACGTTACTAAAGCACTGGATATTATGCAGATTTATTACGAGGGAGCGAACGTGTCTTTTGTTTCCAAAAACGGATTTCCCACATCTTCGCAAGCCTTTTCAAAACGATTTGAGGGCGGAGCGTTGTATACGTGTGGATTGGACGGTGTGGGGAGTGTGGAAAACGTAGAGCTTCACGGCTCGTTTCACAATATCCCTGCAAGGGTAACACGTGCAGAGTGTGACGAGGTCGGAATATATGTCGAGGCTATAATTGAGGACACCGAGCTGTTTGGTAAACATTTGGTAGTTAGGCGAAAAATCAGTAGCGAAATAGGCTCTAGCTACGTAAAGGTGGAAGACGAGCTTGTAAATTTGGGCGATAGCGACGAGCGCTTTTGCTTGCTTTATCACGTTAATTTAGGCTATCCGTTTTTGGACGAAGGCGTAAGGGTGAGCGGTAAAATAGCGCATTGCGAGCCAAGAACAAAATGGGCTGAAATTAACCGAAAAGGCTATAACGTTATGGGGAAACCCGTACCAAACGCCGAAGAAACCTGCTATTTTCTGTCTTTATCCAAGCCGTATATAGAGGTGGAAAATGCAAAGCTTGGCAAGCAAATAAGATTGGACTTTTCCGAAAACTTGTCTGAGTTCGTGCTGTGGAAAAGCACAAAGTGTAACGACTATGCTATGGGAATAGAGCCGTCCACAACAAAGCTTGATGAGCATTTTAGGTACTCAAAAATAAAGAGCGGAGAAAGTAAAAAGTTTTCGGTAAAGTTTTCCGTAAAAAGTTAATAAAAAGCCTTGCTTCAATAAAAGAGCAAGGCTTTTTTCTATCCTTTGATTCTGAATGCCGAGGGGGAAAGTCCCGTTTTTTGTTTGAAGGTTTTGGAAAAGTGGGCGATGTCGCAAAAGCCTATTGATACGGCAATTTCGCTTATGGGGAGAGTTGAGTTTTGAAGCATATCGATAGCTTTCATTATCCTAAGTTCTTGCAAGTATGCGTAAATCGGTTTTCCGGTGCGGGTCATGAAAATTTGATTGAGATAGTTCGGGTGGTAGCCAAGCTCCTCGCCAAGATCGGAAAGCGTGATCTGCTCGCCGTACTTTTCGCTCAGTATATTCATAATCTTTTGCGCAACGTCCGAATCGTGTTTTTTTTGCGGAAGCTTTACGGCAAGGCGCAGTGCTTGAGTGATAATAGAGCACAGAAGGGCGGAGCATCTCGTTTCGTAAAAAATTTCACGGCGCGTAAATTCTGAGTTTAGCGTTTTTAGCTCCTGTTCTATAGAAAATGCGTTATCAATAAAGAGTGGTTTTTCTAAAAGTTCTTCGCATAATGTCAGAGGTGATAAAATCTTGTTTATGTCAAAATTTTCTTTTTTTACCGGGGGTATTGGCGTGGAGAGGTCGGAAGATGAGTAGGTGTAGTCGAAGTTTATTCCCAAAAGTTTCATTGGGTCTAACTCGTTGGGATAATACGCATAAGGCTCGCCGTACTTAAAAATCAGTAACGAGCCGGCTTTTAGCGGATAAACGTTTCCGTTTATTTCAAAATTTCCCACACCGCCTAAGCAGTAAAAAAGTCTGCAATCATATGCTTTTATGGTGTAGGTGAATTGCTTGTAGTCGTTTGTTGTTATATAGCGCGCGTACCTTACGTACGGCTTGATTTCGCTTATTTTTGTTTTTTGCATTTACATTCTCCCTAAAAATCTTTATTTTTTACAAATTTGTCTTTATTTTACACATTGATTATATCACGGAAATTTGCTAAAATCAAGGAGTATAACGAAAAAAATTAAAGTTGGAGTTAAAAGCTATGATTGAAAGAAAGGTAACTAAGAAAGCAAAAATCGGAGTGTTTGCAGTAGCTCACGCAACGTATTGGGCTCAGTTTGACGGTCTTGAGAAGAATATTATGAAATATCACGCTGACTTTATTTCAAAGCTAAAAAGCTTTGGCGTGGAAGTAGTGGACGTTGGAATGGTGGACAGCAACGAAAAGGGGTTTGAGGCGTGCGATAAACTAAACGGAGCTGGCGTTGACCTTATTATGTGTAATATGGTAACCTATGCCACAAGCTCGGTTTTTGCGCCTATTGTTAGAAATTGTACTGCGCCTATGGTGTTAGTTGCGCTTCAGCCACGAGAGGCTTTGGATTATACTAAAGCCAATACTTTTATGCAACTTGAAAACGACAATATTTGTTCTGTTCCTGAGTTTGTGGGCGTTGCTGTAAGATTTAACAAGAAAATTCACGACGTGATTATCGGCACGCTTTATAATGACGCGGAGGCTGATGCTGAGATTAAGAAGTGGTGCTCGATAGCAAACGTTCTTGCTTCGCTAAAGGGTGCGAGAATGGGGCTTATGGGTCACGTTTTGGAGTCTATGTACGATATGCACGCCGATCCTACGGCTATCTCGTCAGCTTTTGGAGTTCACGTTCCGCTTTTAGAAATCGACGACGTTTTAGACGAATATGCAAAGGTAACGGAAGAGGAAATTAGGGCGAAGATCGAGGTTATAGACCGTGAGTTCGATATGCCTGAGCCCGTTTCCGATCCGGTAACCGGCAAGCTTACCGACGAGGATAAGTATCAGGCGGCAAAAACGGCGGTGGCGCTTGATAGATTTGTAGAAAAATACAACCTTACGGGACTTGCGTACTACTACGAAGGACAGGAAGATAGCTTACACAGAAAGGTTGCGACAACGTTTATTGTGGGAAACTCCATACTAAACGCGCAAGGTACGCCTATGTGCGGTGAGTTCGATATAAAAACGTGTATTGCAATGCTTATTATGGATAGGCTGGGAATTGGCGGAAGTTTTGCCGAGTTTCATCCCTTTGACTTTAGCGAGGACTTTATTTTGGTGGGACACGACGGACCTCACCATCTTGCAATTGCCGAGGGTAAGCCCGTTCTTCGCTCGCTCAAAAAATATCACGGCAAGCCCGGACGTGGCGCGTCGGTTGAGTTTAAGATAAAAGAGGGCGATATAACAATGCTTGGAATTACGCAAACGGGTGACGGTAAGTTCAAGTTTGTTATTGGCGAGGGTATTTCTAAAAAAGGTCCTATTCCGCCCACCGGCAACACCAACACGAGAGGATTTTTTGAGCCGAATACCAAGACGTTTATTAAAAAATGGGTAATGGAAGGACCTACGCATCATTACGCTTTAGGCATCGGTAAGCACGCCGATACTATTGCAAAGATAGCGGAAGTGTTGGGTATTGAATACGTCATCGTAAAATAGGCGCGTGAAAATCGTCGCAATAGTGCTTAAACGAGAACTTCCCCTAGGTCACGTACGCTTTAGTACGCTCCCGTCAGGGAAAACCCCGTTTAATTCTCTTGCTTGCTTTTGACACGCCTAGCCGTTGAGCAAGAAAGATTGGCGCGAGAAAACCGTCGCAATAGTGCTTAAACAAGAACTTCCCTTTGGTCGCGGTAAGTACGCTCCCGTCAGGAAAAACCCGGTTTAATTCTCTTGCTTGCTTTTGACACGCCTAAGACTGTAGTATAAGAAAAGCAGGTGCGAGAAAATCGTCGCAATAGTGCTTAAACGAGAGATTTTGATGTGTATTTATAATAAGGAGAAGAAAATGAAAAAAGCAGAAATTTACGCGTATTATTTCCCAAACTGGCACGTTGACGAAAGAAACGAGCAATGGCACGGAAAAGGTTGGACAGAGTGGAACGTAGTTAAGTGTGCTTTACCTAAATTTGAAGGACATTATCAACCGCGTGTTCCATTGTGGGGGTACGAAGACGAAAGTGATCCCGTTGTTTTTGCAAAAAAGATTGATTGTGCTACAACGTACGGTATTGACGGGTTTGTGTTCGATTGGTACTGGGTAGACGGTAAGCCGTATAGGAAAAAGTGTATAGAAGACGGATTCTTAAAAGCGAAAAACTGTGAAAAAATCAAATTTGCGCTAATGCTTTGTAATCACGATCCTATTTCTGCTCACCCATCGCCTAGAACGCCAAGAAGTTTTCCTTTGGGAACAACTAAATATACCCCCGATGAATTTGATAAGATTACTTCGTACTGTATCGAGCATTATTTTGATAAGAAAAACTATATACGTATCGATGGAAAGCTGTATTTTTCGATATTCAGTATGGGAAAATTTATTTTAGATATCGGTGGTATAGAGAGTGCGAAAAGAGAGATCGATAAGTTTAGAGCAAAGGTAAGAGATAGGGGACTTGGCGAAATTCATTTTTCTTGTATTGATAATCAAGGCGCGCTTTTAAGAAAGATATTAAATGGCGAAATGGGCGACGTGGACGTTGTGGGCAAGCAGGGTGGTAAGGTAGAAACCGACTTTGAAGCGTTTAATATTATTGCTCAAATTTTGGGGTTGGATTCGATTAATACTCATACTGTTGGCTTGCCTCCTGCTCAGGAATTTCCCAAAACACATTTTGACGGTTGGCTTGACAGCTATGAGGAATTTTGCGTTAAGAGAAATAATGCGTACAAAACACCCTATAACCTTTGTGTAACGGTGGGCTGGGATCCGTCGCCCAGAACGGTGCAGTCCGACGTTTATGAAGAAGTGGGATATCCGTTTACTAAAATTATTTACGGCGATACGCCTCAAAAGGTTGGTCAGCTTTTTGAGATTGCAAAAAATATATACGAAAGAGAAGAAACTACGGCAAAATGTATTTTTATACATTCTTTCAACGAGTGGACGGAAGGCGCGTATTTAGAGCCCGACGAAAAATATGGATACGGTTATTTAGAAGAATTAAAACGCGTTTTTAAGAATTATTAAAAGAATTGATAAAGGAGAAAATTATGCTTAAGAATATTACTTTGGAAATGAGTGTAAAACCTTTTAAGCAGGTGGACGATGAGTACGTAGAAAAGGTTTGCAGACAGGTTTTTGAAGACTGGAAACCGCTGGTAAAGGACGTTGAATGTGTGTCTATTATGCTTTGGACGGCAGACGGAAGCGAGATACTTGAATATAAGGGAAATATGGACGAAGAGTTCGAATGGGCGAAGTGGATAGGCGGAGCAAACCCTTGGAAGGAGTACGAGCATAAAGACGACCCGAACAAGATTGGACTCCATAGCTCAAGATATTTATATATCGAAAATCCGCCTGTGTTTACTTACGGCGTGTTGAAAAAAATCGTATCTACGATTAAGCGTATAGGTAAGGAGATTTTCCCGAATAAGACTATACGTGTGGGCGAAACCTTTGACATTGGACCAGAGTTTGCTGAATCTCCGTTCAAGTACGAGCGTCACAACGAGATATGTAAGGGACAGTCTATGGGACCTAATTGTATGATTTGTGCGCACACCTTTTTACACGCGGACGACGTAGCGTATGCTGGATTTCCTAATGGTATAGAAGAAGGTTTGCCGTTCGGTACGTTCTTTGGACGTCAATGTCAAATCTTTTTGACGGATATGGGCTTTGATTATATTTGGTTTTCTAACGGCTTGGGTTTTGGTAGCGAGCCGTGGTCGTCGACCGGTGAAATTTTCGACGGTAACGACTTTCGTATAGAGAACTTTGAAAAGGTTAAAAAGCTCGCGTTTGAGTTTTGGGGATACTTTAGGGCGGAGTGCGATTTCCCGATTGAAACGCGAGGCACTAATAACACAATGGGCATAGATTTGGCGTCTGACGGTATTCCGCTTAAGGATATTTATGAAAATTATGATTTTCTCCCTCCGCCAAATTCGCCGTGGGCTGCGCTTGACGATAATTTCGGACTTGAAATTGCGGGATATATGTCGAGAATTGCAAAAATTCCGTCCGACAAATATTTGTTTAGATTTTATCTTCACGATCCTTGGTGGATGAACAGTCCCTGGTACGATAGGTATAACTCTATGCCACACGATATTTATCTTCCGCTTGCGTGTTGCAGAATTGACGAAAAGGGCGCAGTACACAATCCTACGCATTTTAACATTCTTACCATAGACAATACTTTGGGCGATATGCCGTCAGCATGCGTAAACGAAAGTATTCCTCACATGCTAAAGGGACTTAAGGAGTGCCCCGACCGTCCTTCTCCCGTTGTGTGGGCGTATCCATTCAACGAGTACAGCGAGGTAAAAACGAAGGAAGAAGTGGCTCAAATTTATGCGGACGAGTGGTTTATGGTTTCTTGTATTAATCAAGGATTTCCTCTAAGTTCGGTTGTTTCTACCGATAATTTTATAAAGATTGACAAATCAATTTTTGCAAACAGCGTAATAGTAACGCCTGTACCAAAGGCAAACAGTGACTTTGAAAAAAGCATAATCGACTATATTAAAAACGGCGGAAAGGTTATTTTTTACGGCTCGGCTCATCTTGCAAGTAAGACTTGGTTGGACTTTACAAACATAACTCTTGGCGAAGAAATTGACGGAGAATGTGAATACGTATTGAACAAAACCGTACAAAAGCCCATAAAAATAGGTAAGCTTGAGTGCGGTGGACTCGTAAGGGAAGAGAGCAAAAACGCCTTTGCAACGGCAAACGGCAAGGCGATAGGTGTTGAGGGTGAAAACTTCTGTTTTGTAAGAAACGTGCTTTCTAACGAGTTTAAGAGATGGTCAAGATTACCAAGAGAGCGAGATGCTACTAAATATTCCAAAGTGGAAGATTTGATGAGGATTGCGCTTGCAAAGTTTGGATGCGATATAAAAGTAGATAACGCAGAAGGCGCAAAATCCCCCGTGTATATGGTTCATCGCCACAACGGCGCGTATATTTTCTCGATATTCAGCGCGCACACAACGGCAAAAACGAGTTTGCGTTTTCCGCTCGGAATCCCGGTTTTAGACGGCTATACAGCTGTAATTAATAACGGTTACGGCGAATATCACTTCCCCAAGTGTGAAAGAAAAGAATGTAGAGTTTTCGTTGAACAAGAGGGTGGAATTGTTAGCGTAAAAGAAAATGCGCCCGTAAGTAATTTCGACCGCAGAAAAATAAGAGTAACGGGACTTAAAAACGCTACGGTAAGAATTCTTGCGGAAGATTATTGCAAGGAAAACTTAAGAGTTACGCTAAATACCCCAAGTTTTGACAGTAACGTATTGTCCGACCCGTTTGAGGGCGAGTATAAGAAAATAGGCAACGATATTTATTACGAGGTTAAAAACGCTTCGGGAATGTTGCTCATAACTTTCCCATATCCAAACGGTTGCGCAAGTAAAATTAAGGGGTAGTATTATGAAAATTCTATCAAGGTCAGATTTGGGTTATAGGCTTACGCAAAGCTATTCGAGGAACGAAAGCAAGTGGTATAAGCCCGAGTTTATTTGGACAGCAGACAAAAACAGCTGGAGTGCGGATTGGGAAGGCAGAACTGTTCTTGCGCTCGTTTCCCTTGCTAAAGCTACGGGTAAAGAGCCTTCGTATTTGGAAGAAATCTTAAGATTGCTCCCCATACATCTGAACGAGCAAGGCTATTTAGGTCCGATTTATCCAAACGGGGGAATTTCCGAACAGTCTTTAGCAGGGCATAGCTGGTTGCTAAGGGGACTTATCGAGTATTCTTTGTTCAAGAAAACGGATAAAGTAAAGGGTATTATTGAAACTATACTCAAAAATTTATACATGCCCGTAGTTGAGGAAATCGATAATTATTATATTAATCACTATGAAAAAGACGGCACGTATTCGGGAAGTATAATATCGGTAAAAGGTAAATGGCTGATGTCAAGCGATATCGGTTGCGCTTTTATCAGCTTGGACGGAATTTCTCACGCGTACGAATATCTTGGTTGGGAATGGCTAAAAGATTACGTGCTTAAAATGCACGAAAAATTCAAGCAGGTCGATTTGTATGGCGGAACTTTCCAAACTCACGCTACGCTTTCGTGTCTAAGGGGACTTATTCGTACGTACAATATAGTAAAAGACCCCGAACTTCTCAATACGGTAAAGGAAAAATTCGACTTTTACGTGAAAAATGGTACTACCGAAAATTATTCCAATTGCAACAGATTTAACGTGGCGAAATGGACTGAGCCTTGCGCAATTTTCGATTCGTATATGTGCGCGGTTGAACTTTATAAGATAACGAAAGAAAGCGAGTATCTTGACTTCGCTCAAAAAGTATACTTTAACTCTATATCGCATATTCAGCTTCCAAACGGCGGTATGGGATTGGAGAACTGCCCGGGATATCACGGAATAAGTAAGCTCGGATGGAATCGTAGAGCTACGGGTGAAATTTACGAGGCGTATTGGTGTTGTACGATGCGCGGAGGCGACGGCTTGGCGTACGTGTCGCAAAATCAATGTCTAAAAGAGGATAACGTATATACGTTCGTTAATTTCTTTGACTGTGCGGTTGTGGACGACGAGGTTACGATTGAGGAAATTACACAATACCCCAAACGTGGAAGCGCAATTTTCGTCATAAACAACCCGAAAGCTAAAGAGATTGTTTTAAGACTGTTTGTTCCTTCGTTTGTGCGAAACGTTAAAATCAACGGTAACGCGCAAAGTGTAGCCGATGGGTTTGTTGTCGTATCTACAAATGCAACGATAAAACAACTTGAAATTGAGTTTGATATTCCGCTGATTAAAATGCCTTGTAACGGAGCAGGGTACGGGTTTAAGTATATGCACGGTAACGTTCTTTTGGGCGCGTATACGAACGAGGAAAGCGTAGGCAATTTTTATTGGGTAAAGGATTGTGAGTATAAAACGGATAGCGGAATTACTTTTGACAGGATTGGAAATACGATATATAAACAGCCAAGCGATTTGGATAAAGAAGACGTAAAAATTTTGTTTGGCAAATAACAATCGTTATAAGCTGTAAAAAACGAACAAAGCAAGAATATAAGGAAGTTTGATATACACCTTCAAAAAGTCAGATACTTAGGAAGGTGTATATCTTTTATAAAAAGGCTCAGTCGCAACAGTAGGTTGATATTTGACGGAAAAGCCACTACGAAATACAGCGTGTTTTGTTCGGTTACAGACTTTGCAAGTATGCGCCCTTACAAGAACACTTGTCTTTCTTGTGTTTTTCTCGTCAAAACA
>JAGAPA010000026.1 GCA_017623455.1 Clostridia bacterium
AATATTTTCGCTCAACTTTGGCGGTAGCGTATGTGTTAGTTCAAGTGACGAATTGCCTGACGATATTTTGATTGTTCCGCTATGCGAAATGCTCGAATATCTCAATACGTTAGTGGCAAAAGATGACCAAGAGGTTACTTCAAGCGAAATTGTAAACAGAGCGCAAAAGTTCATTCAACGTAATTTTTACGAGCAAATTACAATAACCGATATTGCGTTCGCATGCGCGTGCTCGGTATCTTCGCTATGTCATCTTTTCAAAAAATACAAGGGCGAAACCGTGAGTAAATATATCGAAAATTTACGCATAAATTATGCAAAAGAGTTGCTGTCTACCCGCAATCTTTCCATAACCGCAATCGCGCAAAAATGCGGTTTTTCCGACTATAACTATTTTTCATTACGCTTTAAGAAGTTTACAGGAAAAACTCCGTCTGAGTATAGAAAGTCTATCTTGTCAATTTAGTACAAATTTTATCCAATTAAGTGCTATAAATTTATAACAAATAGTGGTAACATAAATATATATTAGATTGTATATCTATAAAATAACAAAATTTCAAAAAACAGTAAGGAGGAAATAATGATGAAAAGTAAAGTGAAAAGTTTAGGTTGTGCTTTAATTTTTTTGATGATTATCGTTGCGCTTGTAGCTTTTTCCGCTTGTTCAACAGGAACAACGCTTAGTAAAATTAGTGTAAGCGGTGCAAAAATCGAATTTGAGTACAACGAAGATTTTTCTTTAGGCGACGCAGTAGTTACTGCAACGTATAGCGACGGCAGTAAGAAAACCCTCACAGATGGCGACTACGTTATCGATTATTCCGCGTACGATAAAACCCAAGCGGGTACGTATTCGATAATAATAGAACACGGTGGAAAGCAAACTTCGTACGACGTTATTGTAAAAGCTAAAAAGATTGAAAGAATTACGTTAAATGGAGTTAAAACCGAGTTTAGTTGGGGTGAAGATTTTAGTGCAGGGAATTTGGTTGTAACAAAATTCTACGCCGATGGTACAAGCTCTAATTGCGATTCGTCCGAGTATACGATAAATTCTCTTTCTTATAATAAAAACAAAGCAGGAACGTATTCTATTATTGTAGGAGTGAAAGGCTCTTTAGTAACTGCTTCTTACGACGTTGTTGTAAAACAGCCTTTGATTGATGGAATAGAATTATCCAACGCAAAGATTAGTTTTAGTTGGGGCGAAGATTTTAGCGTGGGAGATTTAGTGGTAAAAGCCGTATATCAAGACGGAAGTAAAGTTGTTGTCGAAAACGATTATATTGTAGATAGTTCTGCTTTTAACAAAAATAAGTCTGCACAGTATCAAATAAGCGTTTCTTACGAAGGATTTACTCAATCGTATACCGTAGTCGTTCTTTCTCCTAAAGTAAACGGTATAAGAGTGGTAAATTTGCAGGAAAGTTATAGATGGGGTACGAATTTTATTAATTCTAAAATTGAAGTTTACAAGACTTATCAAGACGGAAGCGAAGTAAAAGCAAGTTCAAGTGAGTACACGATAGATAGTAGCGAGTATAATGCAAATCAAGAAGGCGCTTACAATATCGTAGTAAAACTAAATAATACCGAATATCAAGACTCGGTTAGCGTTTTCGTTAACGCTCCCCACGTGTCTAAAATTAAGGTTTCTAATCACAAAACCCAATATGATTGGGGCGAAGAGTTTGAGTTTGTAGGCGAAATAAAAGCAATTTATGTCGATAAAAGCGAAGTTGAACTAAACGATAACGAGTATACGGTATTGTGCGAAGATTACAATAAGGAACAGTCTGGGAAATATAGTGTAGTCGTATCGTACAATGAAAATTCTACAATAAAGATAACCTATACCATAACTGTAAAAGAGCCTAAAATAAAAAGTTTGAATATAACGTCATACAAAAAGGAATATACTTTGTATGAAACGTTTAGTCCTGATGATATAAGTGGCACGGTTGTAAGAGAAGATGGAAGCGAAGATTCTTTAACGTCGTCTATGATAACCATAGACCAAGGCAATTATGATGATTTTGTTTTGGGTGATTATATTATGAACGTTCAGTTAAAGGATGATCCTACTGTTGGTGCAGAGATTGCAATATCGGTAAAGAGAGCAAAGAAATTAAGAATACTTATGATTGGTAATTCCTTCTCTGACGATACGTCCGAATACGCGCCTCAAATCCTTAAGAATTTAGGATATGAGTTCGAAGTTGGAAATATGTTTATTGGTGGATGTTCTATTTCGTCGCACTATAGCAATCTTCTTGCAAATAACGCAAAGTATGATTTTAGATATTATAATGGCGATAAATGGGATTATAACTATGGTGGTGTAAAGCAAACTTTAGAGTATGCAATCAAGTTTAAGGATTGGGATATTATTACCTTCCAGCAAGCAAGCGGGGATAGTGGATTGTCTACAACTTACGGCGATTTAAGTTGGCTTGTAGATTCTGTTCAAAGAAGAGCTACTAATCCAAACGTAAAGTTCTTCTTTAATATGACTTGGGCATATCAGCAAAATAGTACTCATTCGGCTTTTCCAAGATACGACAGTAACCAGATAACAATGTATAATGCAATTCTCTCCGCCGTAGATAAGAGCGTTGATATGCGTGTAATCCCCAACGGAACTGCAATCCAAAACGCAAGAACTACGTTTGTTGGCGATAATCTTACACGAGATGGATACCACCTAACTTATGACTTTGGTAGATACGTGGCAGGACTAACGCTTGTTGGTAGACTTACGTGTGAAGATTTGAGTAAGGTTACGTTTGTTCCTAGCAACCTTTCCGAAGAATATCGCCTTGCTGCTATCGAAAGCGCAACCAATGCTCTTGAAAATCCTAAGCAAATAACAAATTCAAAGTATACCAGCATAGAAGAAATTAAGACACAAGGTCTTAGAAAACTTAGTTACGAAGAGTACGGTTGGACGACAACGGGCGGATACTGGAACTCTACAACAAACGACTATAATAAGTGCATTACGGTAGAAAATAACAGTTCGGATTCCAATACTCACAAGTTCGTTGCAACCAAGCGTTTTACCAAACAAGAACTTCCCGTAGGTTCGGTAATAAAAATTGAAAGTGGCTGGCAATACCGTCCCGAAGCGTGGATAACGGATGCAAAGCAATCTTCAAGACCGAGTAACGTTAGTACAACTTATGTGGACGTTACGGAAGAGTGGTGGGGTAATTATACTTTAAGAGCGTTTAACGTAACCAACGGAACAGTTCTTGATTCTGATTCTTCTAATCCCCAGTTCGAAACGGCAAAGACAAAGCTTACCATTTACGTGCCTAAGAGTGCGTTGGAAACTGCGCTTGAAAACGCTAGAGAACTTAGCTATGAAGAGTATGGTTGGACGACAACTGGTGGATACTGGAACTCTACAACAAACGACTATAATAAGTGCATTACGGTAGAAAATAACAGTTCGGATTCCAATACTCACAAGTTTGTAGCAACCAAGCGTTTTACCAAGCAAGAACTTCCCGTAGGTTCGGTAATAAAAATCGAAAGTGGCTGGCAATACCGTCCCGAAGCGTGGATAACGGATGCAAAGCAATCTTCAAGACCGAGTAACGTTAGTACAACTTATGTGGACGTTACGGAAGAGTGGTGGGGTAATTATACTTTAAGAGCGTTTAATGTTACAAATGGAACAAGTCTTGCAAGTTCAACAAATCCTCAGTTTGAAACGGCAAAGACAAAGCTTACCATATACGTTCCAAAAAAATAATAGAAAATAACAAGGTGTACAAACCTTACGACATTTGACGCTTGACAGCGCAGGAATACTGTGTTATAATGAGTTCGTAGTCAATCAAACGTTTTTATATTGATTTTTCAAAATAACCCCTTTTTCGTTTGTGTTGATTTCATTTTTAATACCTTCCCTTTTTACAAAGAACGAGTCGAATTTTACGGCTCGTTCTTTGTATGTAAAAATAGAATATTATACTAAAGCATATAGAAAAATGTATTGAAATGCCAACTATTCTATGCTATACTACAACTATATAAAATAGGAGAAATTGTAAAAATGAAAAGAGCTTTGATTTTGGGTGGAACGGGAACAATGGGCGCGTACCTTACAGCGCACTTGTTAGAAAACGGCTATAGCGTAGATGCGTTTACTATGGACGACGTGACAAGCGATAACCCTAATCTTCGTTATATTAAAAAGAACGCTAAAGATGTAGCGGAGGTAAAAGCGTACCTTAATAACGGATACGACGCGATGATAGACTTTATGCATTACGCGACGGTTGAGTTTAAGGAAAGATACGATTTATACCTTTCTTCCGTAGGCCGATATATTGCGCTTTCGTCCTATCGTGTTTACGACGACGCTAACAAGCCTCTTACCGAGGATTGCTCAAGACTGCTCGAAACCTCGCTTGACGAAGAACTCAAAGCGTCCGACGATTACGCAATCGCAAAGTGCAGATTAGAGGATATTTTACACGCGTCCGACAAAAAGAATTGGACTATTTTACGCCCAACGCTTGTGTACGGACCGCCCAGAATTAATATCGTAACGCTTATCAGTAACGCAATAATGCACCGCGCGCTCAATAATAAAAAGCTCCTTTTGCCCGTTGAAACTCGATATAAAACAAGCACGATGATTTGGGGTGGCGACGTAGCGAAACTCATTTTACGACTTATCGAAAATCCTGATTGTGCGGGTGAAATTTATACCGTAGGCTCTAGCGAAACTCACACTTGGCAAGAGATTGCGGACATGTACAAAGAGCTTATTGGACTTGAAGTAGAGTGGATACCAAACGACGACTTCCTAAACGTAGTAACAGGTGGGAAGATTTCGCTACCGGCTAAGTGGATTCTTGACTATGATAGAATGTTCAATAGAAGCGTAGATAATACGAAAATCCTTAAAGCAACGGGTATGAAACAGTCTGATCTTATACCGCTTTACGACGGACTTAAACTTGTTTGTGGCGAAGTGATGAAGTTTGCAAAAGATAAGTACGGCAACGTCGATTGGCTAAACGAACAAATGGATAAATATATCGAAGCTCATAAATAAAATAAAAGCCACTGTGTACCGATTTGTGCGATACGTAGTGGCTTTTTTCGTTATATTCCATTGCAAACCGATAGAAAGCGGAGAAGCAATCTCGATAATAAAACACAATTTAATACTCTTTTCTAATCTTTAGCATATACGTATTAAAGTTTGGCATCTTGATATAAACCCTAAAATCAGGTGCGGAGAAATACTCTTCTCTTACAAGTTCCAAGTTGTGGTTTTCATCTATTACGTAGTACTCAATCGTGATTTTTTTACAAGTCTTTTCGGTGCTAAAATCTATTGCGATATCCTTAACGTCCGCCTCGTCGTTATCGTCGTAACGAGTTACTACAACGCAAGCCTCGTCCCCGTCCTGAGAAGCGATAATATACACGTCGTCTTCCGTTTCGCTCAGCAGTTCATTTTTAAGTTTTGCAATTTCGGAAAAAGCTTTGAAGGAGTAGTAAGGCTTTAGTGGTTTACTGGTATACATTTCAAAAACTCCGTTCCATCCTGACGGTCTTAAATCGTAGTAAGAGAGCATATCGAGTTTTGTTTTTTGCATTGTAAGCATAACAGCGGACACGAATGCCGAGCCTTTCAAATTTTTCTGGGTAGCAAGCGAATACGTATAATCGTCACCAGCCCAGCCCTTTACGTAGTTCCATTCGTTAAGGTGTAGTTCGGCATTTTCATACCCATACTTTTTACGTTGCATATCCGCAACTTCCACAACTTCTACGTATTTTTCAACCACGTTAGAATATCGGTGGAAAGAATAGAAATCTATAGGCACGTTTCTCTTTTGCATTTCGGACAAGAACGGCTCTGCCATATACGATTTACTTGAGCAAAACGCAGGACCGCCAATTTTTAAGGAGGGGAACTTTGTCTTAAGATACTTTGCTACAACCTCGTAAAAATCGTAGAATTGCTCTTCAGTACCTTGCCAACACGGATTTTCTCCGTTGCGGTTTCTGCAGTCTGGCTCGTTCCAAATCTCCCAATATTCTATGTCCATATGATATCCGTTAGCCCAACCTTGGGTGTAGTGAAGGATCATATGCTCGCAAATTCTTGCCCACTTTGCAAAGTCCGCAGGAGGATACGTTCCTCTTTTGTATCCGTGCTCAATGCTTGCACCCAGTCGGTAAAAAACTTTAGTTCCAGCCGATTCAATGTCTTGAAGATAACCATCGGTAGGCTCGAAAATATAAGAAGAGGGCTCGTTTTCGTCTTTAGAAAAATCGGGGAAAATACGGTGAACGTCTACGGCAAACTCTCCGCCGTAGTTACCTGCGTAAAAGGACGAATCGTGAAGTCTTGCATAAGGAATGTTAAGAGCAGCATAATCCTTAAAGTTCCCCGTCTGTCTTATTCTAGAGCCTGCTGGGCCGTTGTTTGCGGCATTCATCGGCTTGATTTTACCGCTAATTTTATCTAAAAAAACTTTTGCAGTAGTCATAATTTTCTCCTTGTTGTAGGTGCTTTTTGTTTATTATACTATCATTTAGTTGGTTAGTCAATAGTAAAATCGTTCAATATTTAATAAAAAATATGCAAAATTCGTCAAAAATAAATAAAGCTAAAAACAAGAATTTATAAAAATACCGCAAGATTTCGAAAGATATTATATAGTTTATAATGTTATAATGTATCTATAAGTTGTCATTTTTTTTAGGAGAAAATTATGAGATATGATTCTTGGGAAAACAGACCTGATTATGCGCCCATATTTGCAGGCAATGGAGATATTGCGCTAGCGTTGGACGAAGAAGGTTCGCTTAATTATTTTGATAGTGATAAAATAAAAGCAAAAGCCTCAGCACGTATTTTCAGAGCTGGTAGAAGAAGCTTGTTTAATCATTCGAAAAATCAGAATTATAATCTTTTAACGTACGGCAAATTCGTGTTTCACTCTAATAGTAAACTAAAATCTTTTAGTCGAGAACTTGTTTTGCCTGACGGTTATCAGATAAGCGAGTGTGAGTACGAAAATTGTAGCATACGTTCAAGATTTTTCGTGCATTACAATCTGCCCTTTTATGCTCTCGAAAAAACCTTTGACAGCGATATTTTGGGCGTTAAGTACGAATTTATTTATAAAGAGAACGGTTATAATTTATCAATATTCGATAAAGTAAAAGTTTCGAAATGTAAAAACGGAGCTACCGTTTCGTTTAAGAATTGCGCTCAAGACGAGTACGAAGGGAAAGTGAAAATTCTTCTTACTAAGCCTTGCGACGTTAGTGTGGAAAACGGACGAATTTTCCTTATTTTTGATGCAAAAAAGGGCGAGAGTGTAACGTTTTTTGTTGGTATAAACGATAATTTTGATAACGAGAACACAAGATTACCAAGCCTTGTAAAAGTAGGATTTCAAAGATTGCTGGACGAAAGTTCAAAATTATGGAATGAGTATTTTAACCAAGGCTATATTATAAGTGACAATAAAAAGCTAAACGATACGTATCTGGTGGCGCTGTATAACCTTAAAATATTTACAACAAAGTGGTCTATACCTGTTGGAATTTACGACTGGGCATGGGACGGTAAATTCTTTGCTTTCGACGAATATTATGGATTTTTAGGACTGATTGGAGCAAATAGAACGGACGAAGCAAAGCGTGTTCCTGCTTTTAGATTGAAAAATAGTTTCAATACGGCAAAAAATAGGACTGTTCCAACCTTTGTTCCGCAAAGCGAAGCGCAAGCCAGATTTATGTGGGAAACGAACGAATTAGGAAACGAAAGCGCACCCTACGGGTTTTGGTTGGATCACGTTTTCCATATGTGCGTAATAGGACTTGGCGCGTACGAATACTATGAGTATACGCTTGACAAAGAGTTCCTAAAGGATTGCTATCCAATGATAAGAGCGTGTGCAAAATTCTTTTCAATCAATATGGTATATACCGAAAACGGTAAACCGTATATAGGAAAATGCACCGATCTGGAAAGATTGGGCGTATCAAAAGAGCGTGCTTTTATGACCACTTGCGGAGCAATAAAGCTGTTTGAAGTTTGCGCAAAAACTATTGACGTTCTGGGCGCTTGCGACGAGTATAAAACTGAGTGCGAAGCATTAAGAGTAGAACTTTTGAAATCACTTCCCTCGGACGGCGAAAAGTATTTGCCATACCCGAGTTGTAAAGAGCGCAGTATCGGAGTTTTTTCGTGTAAGTTCCCCTTTAACGTGCTTGAAAATAACGACAAGCTGATGTTAAAATCATTTTCAGATTATATCGAAAACGAAAGCGTGTACGGCAATATGTATCACGGTGGAAGCAAGGTTTCGCCTTGGTACTGTGCTTGGAAAGCCAACGCATATGCAAGGTGTAGAATGTCGGTTGAAGCGGAAAAAGCGTTATTCCAATATTTTGATTCCACAGGTGCATTTAACGAATCTTATGAGATAAACGAAGAAGGTAAACGTCTTCGCCCGTGGTTTATGACGGCGTCGGGTGTGTTTATGTCGGCAACTAACGAAATGTTTGTTCAAAGCAACGGAAAGACTTTGGAATTATTGCCGGCAACTACTATTGAAAACGTAAAATTTAAGCTTAGAGCAAAAGGCGGAATTATAGTAGAGGCAGAGGTAAGAAACAGCGAGATAAAATCGCTAACGCTCACTTTAACATCAAAGAATTGCGTTATTCCAAAAGTTTTATATAACGGTAAAGAAGTCATGGAGTATATAATAAAATAAATCTAAACTTATACGTATTGTCTGATTGCGGATGATACGTATATTTAATTTTGCGCACACAAATAAAAAAATTCACCCTTTTTTTATTTTGCTCATATCATAATATCAGTGAAAACAAAGGGGGAACTTATGAATCCGTTTAACGAAAAAGGCAGACAAATAACAGACAGTTTTCAATCTTTTAGTCAGCTTTATCCAAAGCCGTACGATAAAAGAGAGGTAGATCCGTACACTAAAACACGTATAATACTAATGAACGGCACTGAGTTTGAAGCGAATTGGTTTTCGCATAATTTCGCTCGTCACGTAACGAACAACGATTTGCGTCGTGAGCTTGCGCTTAGTAGAGCGGTAGAAAAACAGCAACAGCTTAAAATTTCTTTGCTAAAGCCTTGCAATGAAAGCCCGTTAGAACATACCATAGGCTACGAACAGCTTGCGGTTGATCTTACGGCGGAACTTGCAAAAAGAGAAACAGATTGTAACGTCAAGAAAGCATTGGATTTTGCGCTTTTAGAAGATTTTGACCATCTTTATCGCTATGCAAACTTATTGGAAATGGAGCAAGGCTTACAGGCAGAACGATTGGTGGGAAGATATACTGAGATTATGCCGGCTCGTCCGACGATTGCGCATCACCGCTTCCCGATTGATAACGTAAAACGTAATATAGACGCAATGACCGCCGACAAGCAAACCGTGCTTTCCACAATGATAATAACGGCGGCGGAGCAACAGACGATGAACTATTATATGAATATCACAAATCTTGCCCCAAACGATATATCCAGAAAGCTTTATGAAGAAATCGCGCTTGTAGAAGAAGAGCACGTAACACAGTACGAATCGCTTATGGACAGTAGCGCTACGTGGCTGGAGATGTTGTTGTGGCACGAGTACTGTGAGTGCTATCTGTACTGGTCGTGCTTTATGACTGAAACTGACCCGTACGTAAAGAAGTTGTGGTGTGAAAACTTGGAGATGGAAATAGGTCATCTTCACAATGCAAACGCTCTTTTAGAAAAGTACGAAAACAAAACTTGGCAACAAATTATACCCGATGCAACATTCCCATCTCCCATTTCTTTGCATGAAAATATCGAATACGTACGCGAGATTTTGGGTACAACGGTGCAATTTACAGGTAATTTGGAAGACTATATAAACGTAGACGAACTACCTGCCGACGCAAACTTTTTTGCCTATCAGAACACTCTCGCGCCCACAACCGAAACGGTTCCGTCGCATCTTGTGATAGATAAGCATATACGTTGTTGCGGAAAGGATTATCGCTATCAGGTAGCGCCCAATCCAATCAAAGAGCTTAGGAGTAGAACGTGTGATAATACAAGCGTAGGAAGAATTCCCGGCGCGGCGCAATCAACGGATTTTTTCTGTAACTGAAGTTGTTTAGTAGACTAAAAAAATGGCTCATTCGCAACAGTAGGTTGATATTTCAAGCGTAACGCTTGACCTAAAATAGTATGTTATACAAAGAAAAGTACAAACTTTAGTGGGTTATTGAATTTTGATATGACTTATAGCTTTTTAGTACCGCTACGAAATACAGCATGTTTTGTTCGGTTACAGACTTTGTAGGTAATAATTTAAATTATTATATTTAGAGTAAAAGTACTTACAAAACCTGTGTTATTGTATTGCTAAATAACAATATTGGGAGTACGCCTGCGTACCGCCCTTACAAGAACACTTGTCTTTCTTGTGTTTTTCTCGTCAAAACATAATAATATTTATCAACCATTTGTTGTGACATCGCCAAAAAAATTTCAGCCATGACCGTAAAAAAAGCGGTTGTGGCTGTTGCTTTTTTTAAGAATATTTGTTATAATGTTTTGCGAGATTAAAAATTCTAAATGGAGGAGAAAACAGTGAGTGATTTTACATACGAGAATTTTGACCCGACAAATAGTCTTGAAACGTACGAGTGGGACAACGTGTGGTGGGAGCAGGCTCCTACGCAAAATGCAACCCGCGTTTTGTATATTGGTGATTCCATTTCTTGTGCAATGAGAAGGAAAGCTACGGCATTTGCGTGCAACAGATTGCTTTTTGATGGGTTTGGCACTAGCAAGGCTGTGGATAACCCCTACTTCTTGTCTTCGGTGAAATCGTTCGCCGAGCAGGAAAGAGAAAGAAAGATAGTACTTTTTAACAATGGACTTCACGGTTGGCACTTAACCGAGGCGGAGTACGGTGAGCATTATAAAAAGTTGGTAACCGCGCTTAAAGCCGAGTTTTCAGACTGCGTTATTGCGCTTGTTCTTACCACCGCTATTACCGACATAGAGAGAAACGAACGCGTAAGCGTAAGAAACGAAAAGGTAAAAGAAATTGCAAAAGAACTTTCCCTTCCTATAATCGACCTAAACGAAGTATCCGCAAAAAATATTTCGCTCATTAGTGGTGACGGAGTACATTTTACCGATAAAGGTTATGACGTTATGGTTGAGTTTTTGGTAGGAGAAGTGGAAAAATTGATATAAAGTATTTCGGTTTTCTCCGAGTCGACAACACGCTTGACAAAAACATGTAAATAATATATAATTTATTGCGTAAAATGACTTTTGGAGAATATATGGAACACTTTTGGGAACATTTACCACATATTTTACTTCATACTTTGGAACATTCGGCAATAATGTTGCCTATGCTTTTAATTGTGTATGTTCTGATAGAGTTTTTGGAATATAAAAACCTCACTCGGTTTGAAAATTCCAAATTTTTGCAAGGAAATGTTTCTCCCGTATTCGGAGCGATTTTCGGTTGTGTGCCTCAATGCGGATTCTCGGTAATTTCCACAGATCTGTATTCGGCAAAAAAACTGTCGGTTGGCGCGCTTGTTGCCGTGTATATATCGACGTCCGACGAAGCGTTACCGCTTATGCTTTCCTCTATAGGAACGTCGCCTCAGTCCATATTGTGGCTATTACTGCTTTTAGGTGTAAAGGTGGCACTGGGAATTGGAGTGGGATATCTTGCGATGTTTCTCTATCCCAAGTTTTTCAAAAAACACACGGTCGTTGCACCGAGAATTACTTTTTCGGGAAGACAGATTCAAACGGTTAAAGACCCCGATGCGGTTTCGAGCGGATGTTGCAATCACGAGATAGACAACAAAAAGAAGTTTGAGATAAAGCATCCGATATTACATTCGCTAAAAATCTTCCTTTTTATTTTCGTAATAAACTTGATTATGGAAATAATAATGCATTTTGTTGGAGAGAATAACCTCAAAATATTCTTGCAGTCGTCAAGCTATTTTCAGCCGTTAATAGCGTTGCTTGTAGGTTTAATTCCAAATTGCGCCTCGTCTATAGTTCTTACACAACTGTTTTTGTCCGGCGCGCTGTCGTTTGGGTCTATAGTAACCGGACTTTCGGTCAATGCAGGGCTTGGAATTATGGTGCTTATAAGAAAAAACAGACCACATACCGAAAACATTTTTATAGTATCACTAATTATCGTTTGCTCACTTTTGGTGGGATACGTATTTCACGTTTTCGGAATTTAGTAATTTAGAATAAGGAGAAAATTATGTTAGAATACGGTATTGATATCGATGAGTTTAACAAAGTAACCACCGACACTATGTACGATCTTTTGGACGAGTGGAAGAATAAGCTCAAGATGGTAAAATTCAATATGGAAAAGAACAGAGAGTTCTTAGAGCATAGCAATCACTATCTTATGCTTTCGGATATGATAGAAAAAAATGCGGAAACTGCCAAGGTTCAGCCACCCAAAGCGTTTTTCTATAGTATGGAAGAGGAAGAGAGTGTACGCAAGGAAAAGATATCAGACTTTGCAAAGACGTCCTCTTTCCCCGCTTTTTTAAGAAAAGTTTGCACCGATATTCTCGGTAATTTGGTAAGCAAGTTTGATAAAGACGGCAATCCCGATAAGGGCTTTAATAATTTCGTACACACGTTTTTCTTAAATCAGAAGATTTTCGATTACGTTTACGAGCACAGCCCCGAATTTCAGAGCTTTGCCGATAGCGTAAACGACGTAGAAGTGCTTGATAAATTCTACGCTGCGCGTGAGGATGAAAAATTCCAAAAGCAAATCAACGAGCAAGCTACCAATCTTCAGCTCGAGATGGTTGTAAACGATCCCCTGTTTTGCGACGTATGCACTGTAATGGAGGGCGCCGGAATTTTCCATAAACGCCAAATGAAAACCACAAGCTGATAATAAAATTCAATTTTTTTGAGAGCCTTAAAAGTAGTCTTTATAAGGCTCTTTTTATATCTGATCGTATTTTAACAGTGCGCAAAAACGAACTTTTTTATATGATTAGGTGTAAATTTTCTATTTACCTTTATGTTTTTATATGTTAAAATAAATTAAGCTGTAAAAATACAAACACAAAAGAGTATGGTTATGGCAAAAATCAAAGAGATAGTAGCAGTATGCGAAAAAAGTCAGGATCTTATTGACGAGTATAAGGATAACTAAGGTAAAATATGGTTTTAGAGTATTGTTTAATAATAATAGCAACCGTTCTGTTTTCGGTGCAGTTTCTATTTACTAAAAAATATCAGTTATGCTTGGGAACAGGCGCTGAAGCGTCGTTTTTTCATAAAGCAATATCCCCTATAACTTTTGGGCTTATACTTCTTATATATTCGGGATTTAGAATTGAGATTACCTGGTATGCACTTGTGCTTGCTCTTTGCGGAGTAGGAGTTTCTGTCGGGCTTGCAATATTGGGACTAAAAGCTCTCGGTATGGGCACTATATCAAATTATTCTCTGTATCTGCTCAGCGGAGGAATGATTATTCCCGTTGTTTACGGAGCAATAATGGGCGAGCCTTTTGGATTGTGGAAAATAATAAGTATAATATGTGTTGTTCTTGCTATAGCCGTCAAGTTTGATTTTAAGGAAAAAACGGATTTTAAGACGTATTTGCTTTTGTTTGCAATATTTATCCTTAACGGACTTTCGGGTGTTATATCTTCTATGCACCAAAAAGACGTATTTGGGCTTGGGCTGTCAGTTTCCGCACATTCTTTTACAATGCTAAAGCTTTTTATCGGTTCTCTTGTGGGAATAATCGTGTTTGCGATAATAGCGATAAAAAAACGCAAAGAACTGAAAATTCAACCTTTCCTTAAAGCAATACCTTGGTCGATTGCAGAGGGTGTGTGCAACGGCGTTGCCAATTTTCTTCTGCTTCTGGCGCTACTTAAGATAGACGCGTCCATGCAGTATCCAATCGTTACGGGAGGAAGTATTTTTCTTTCGGCAATTCTTCCTTTTATTATATATAAGGAAAAGCCCGATTTAAGAGGCTGGATAGCAGTAGCGTTTGCCATAACGGGAACTGTTGTAATGATTTTTTAATAAAACTATAGCAAAAATCTTTCCTCGATATATTGTGGAGAGATTTTTTTAATACTACATATAGTGTGTCGCTTGTTTTTTTATAACAAGATACAGTAAGCTCAGGTATTAAAATTTTAAAGGGTATATTTTTATAACTATCATATTAAAATTGCATAAATTTGCAAGAAATTGACATTAATATGCGATATAATTGAATAAATTTTCATATTTGGAGCAATATATTGCAAAAGATGCCAAAATGCCTTCCGTTAAAAAAAATAATGTATAATATAATGTCAAGCAAAATGAGGAAAAAAAAGATAAAATTATTTTTTAAATTTGCATAAAAATCCTTGCTTTTAAACACAAGATATAGTATACTGAAAATACAGCGAACGCAATATATACCGACTGACAAAAAGATGTTAACAAACTTGCTTTTGTCTTTTTTTATCGCTTAATTTAGGTTGCGGGCTGTTTTTTTAACCGTTTTTACGGAAATGTCACAACGAGAAGAAAGGAGATTGAACAATGAAAATTATCAAAAGAAGTGGAGCAGAATCTGTTTTTGATATTACCAAAATTATAGTTGCAATTACCAAGGCTAACGCTTCGGTTGCGGAGAGCGATAGAATAACTGCAGAGCAAGTTAGCGAAATTGCTAAAGACGTCGAAAAGGTTGCAAATAACCGTCGTCGTGCTTTGTCCGTAGAAGAAATTCAGGACCTTGTAGAAGACCGTATTATGTCCTTGGGTGCGTTCAATCTCGCACGTAAATACATTACCTATCGTTACACTAGAGAACTCGTAAGAAAGTCGAATACTACCGACGAGCAGATTATGAGCCTTATTGAGTGCAATAACGAGGAGGTAAAGCAGGAAAACTCTAACAAGAACCCCACCATTAACAGCGTTCAGCGTGATTATATGGCAGGAGAGGTTAGTAAGGATATTACCAAGCGTATCCTTTTGCCCAAGGAGATAGTTGATGCGCACGAGGAAGGAATTATTCATTTCCACGATGCCGACTATTTTGCTCAGCATATGCATAACTGCGACCTTGTAAATTTGGAGGATATGCTTCAAAACGGAACAGTTATCAGCGGAACCTTAATCGAGCGCCCCCATTCTTTCTCCACGGCTTGTAACATCGCAACACAAATTATAGCGCAGGTTGCGTCCAATCAGTATGGCGGACAGAGTATTTCTCTTACTCATCTTGCGCCCTTTGTTGACGTAAGCAGAAAGAAGATCAGAGAAGCTGTTGCAGCAGAGCTTGCAACCGTTGGAATATACGACGAAGAAAAAATCGCTCATATCGCAGAAGAAAGACTTAAAGACGAAGTTAGAAGAGGGATTCAAACCATTCAGTATCAGGTTGTAACTCTTCTCACAACAAATGGTCAAGCACCCTTCGTAACTGTATTTATGTATCTTAACGAAGCAAGAAACGAGCAGGAAAAACTCGACCTTGCGCTTATCATTGAGGAAACCTTGAAACAGCGTATCAAGGGTGTTAAGAACGAATCGGGTGTTTGGATTACCCCTGCGTTCCCCAAACTTATTTACGTATTGGAAGAGGATAATATCAAAGAGGGTAGCAGATTCTGGGAGCTTACCAAGCTTGCGGCTCAGTGCACTGCGAAAAGAATGGTTCCCGACTACATTTCCGAAAAGAAAATGCTCGAATATAAGGTTGACAAGACGGGTAAAGGTCATTGCTATACTTGCATGGGTTGCAGAAGTTTCCTTACTCCTTACGTTGATCTTGAAGGCAATCCCAAGTATTACGGCAGATTTAATCAGGGTGTAGTAACCATTAACCTCGTAGACGTTGCGCTCTCTTCTAACGCAGACGAGAACAAGTTCTGGAGAATATTTGAAGATAGACTTGAACTTTGCTATCGTGCGCTTATGTGCAGACATAACCGTCTTAAAGGTACTCTTTCCGACGCAGCTCCCATCTTGTGGCAGTACGGCGCGTTGGCAAGACTTAAGAAGGGTGAGGTTATCGACAAGCGTTTATACGGTGGATATTCCACAATTTCGCTCGGCTATGCAGGTCTTTACGAGTGCGTTAAATTTATGACGGGCAAATCTCATACCGATCCTGCTGCAAAGCCTTTTGCTCTTGCCGTTATGCAGAAAATGAACGATAAGTGTAAAGAGTGGAAGAGTAAGGAGAATATTGACTTCTCGCTTTACGGCACGCCCCTCGAGAGCACAACTTATAAGTTTGCTAAAAATTTACAGCGCAGATTCGGTATTATCGAAGGCGTAACCGATAAGAACTATATTACAAACAGCTACCACGTTCACGTAACAGAAGAAATAGATGCGTTTACCAAGCTTAAGTTTGAAAGCGAGTTCCAACAGCTTTCTCCGGGCGGTGCAATTTCTTACGTAGAAGTTCCCAACATGCAGGATAACATTGATGCGGTACTTGAAGTAATGAAGTTTATTTACGACAACATTATGTACGCAGAGCTCAACACTAAGAGCGACTACTGTCAGGAGTGTGGATACGACGGAGAGATTCAGATCGTAAAAGACGAAGACGGTAAACTCGTTTGGGAGTGTCCTAACTGTAAAAATAGAGATCAGTCAAAAATGAACGTTGCAAGAAGAACTTGCGGATATATTGGAACGCAGTACTGGAATCAGGGTAGAACCGAAGAAATTAAAGAGCGTGTTCTTCACTTATAATAGAAGTTAAAAATAACGAAACGAAACCGCTTAAGACAACAAGTCTTGAGCGGTTTTGTTATAAAATCTTGCATACGTATGCGATTTTTCGTGACAAAACACTAAAAAACAACGAATAATACGGCGTCTTAATAAGAAAAAACTAAGCTTGTAGCAATTTATTTACGAAAAAGCAATGGAAAATATTTGAATTTTTATGGGGTGTCGCGCTCTCTTTTTGACTAAACCATAGCATTATTAATTGACATCTTTACAAAAAAGATATATAATATCTTTTGGAGTCTTAGAGAAAACAAAAAATAGAAATGAGGTTGTGTTATGAAAATTAAAAAATTTACATCTATAATTTTAACGTCTATTTGCGCGTTTTCTTTTGGATTAATCTCTCTTGTTAGTTGCACTACAGTGCCTACAAAACAACCTACGGAAACAAAATATGAAATTGTAAATGCAAGCACGTACGATTGGGATTCGTTTAAAAGCCCGTTTGAGGAAATGGATCTTTCTTACGACGAACCAAATCCCGAGGACGTAAAAATGAATATAGCAATGTTGTCCGATATCCACCTTCAAATCCGCGACGACCATGCAACGCGTAACTTTAAGCGCGCGGTTGATACTTGCGTGGAGATGGCTAACGGTAACCTTGACGCAGTAGCGATCGTTGGCGACCTTAACGATACTTTGTGGTGGAGTACCGTAAACTATACCGAAGAGGGTGGAAACGAGAATAGAACGGCTAACAGCGACAAAAACCGTCTTGCCGAGATCGCCGATCTCAGGAAGAAATTCGATGCGATAATCCCTAAAGAAACCTCGCTTATGTATACTATTGGGAATCATGATATGTGTACTATTTCGGGTAAATTCGGTGTAACATATTCGTCCGATCAGAAGATAATGGAAGAGCTTGCAAAAGTGCAGGACGATTATCTTGACAGGGATTATTTTGAGTACTTACAAGACGGAGAAGAGGGTGAGTATAAAGACACACAACCTAACTCCGTACAGCTTCGAGAGGGATTTAGATACTATCGTCAAAACGGAGTAAATTTCGTTATCCTCAATGCAAATAAGTTCTATTCGCCGGATTCTTATACAGACGGAAAAATCACATGGGTTAAGCGCGTGCTTGACTACATTCGCGAAAACCATGCGGGTGAGCCTGTGCTTATGATAACGCATCAGCCTGTAAACAACTCGGTTGTCGGCTCAATGTCTCCAAACCATTCATTGGATTTGGAGCCCGTGCTTAAAGAATATCCTGAAGTAATCCTTTTTACAGGACATATACACCAAAGCAATTATCAGGAAAACGCAATAAATCAAAATCTTGGCTTTACCGTTGTGGAAACGTCTTCTACAAAGTATACGGATAATACTCTTTACAGTGAGGGAAAATATTACGGCATATTCAACGGTTCGGCATCCTCATCTTCAAGTCAGGGATTGTTCGTTCGCGTTATGAAAGATAACACGGTAAGAATTTCCAGAATTGACTTTACTTACGGCAAAAAATCGGGTAAGGACTGGATTGTAAAACCACTCGGTGCAAACGGTGAGAATGCAGTTTATACCGAAGAGTATCGCAAAAAGCACAATACGGTTCCGTATTTTGAAAACGCAAAAGTAGCGATAGAGTATCACAACAACGCAAATTATACAAAGACCTATACCGACAAGTATCTTACCGTAAAATTCTCGCCTGCGGTTGACGACGAAACTATCGTAAGAAGTTATATTGTAAAAGCACTTAACTCCAATGGACACGTTATAAAAGAAGTGCTTATGGATTCTGGATATTCGGCAGGAAAGCCAATAAAGATGTTTAGCGCATCGTTTGACTATCCTCACAACATTCACAGAATTGAGATTTATGCGGAAGACGCTTACTTTACAAGAAGCTTACCTATCGTAATCAGGAAAGAAGATTTTGGCGATGTGGAAACCGTTGTAAAGCAGACCGAAACCTATATTGGTACGTCTGTAAAAACCGGTAGCGTAACCGCAAACGGAATAACTTACAAGGAATCTGAGGCGTTTGTGAAAACAGACGGTATTCTCAACAACTACAATACCTCGCTTGCTCAAGGCAACTCTTATTTTGATGCTTTCGCAAGCAAGTATAACTATTCGTTCAAGGTTTCCGATATGGCTTTAGGTTATTCGGCAACAACACACGGCGATGCTTCGGCAGATTATCGCTTAGGTGTAAACCTTGCAACCTTCGAGCAAGACGGTCTTATTTATTCGTTTAACGGGGTGTTTGATTTTGGTACGTACAATTCAAATACAAGACTTCGTACGAATACCAATACGTTTACCTATTTTGTAACCGTTTCAGGTCCATCGATAAATACTTTTAGCAGAACGTACGGACTTTCTTCTTATGGAATTGCAAGCGTGAGCCTTCCCGAAAACGCCAAAGAAATTCTTAAGTCGGCAGAGGGAGGAGATGTAAACGTTGCGCGAAACGGTAGTGTGTTTACAATCAAGCTTAACGATACGGTTATTTCGACAGTTGACCTTAAGGGCGATTACTACTTAGGTTACAACGTCGTATCTTTTGACGAGAACACAAAATCTACGTTTGGAATCAATATCAAGGGAGCGGAAGCAAACTTTACTAACTTTACGTTTACCGCTCAGTAAACAAGGAGAAAATATGCAATCGAAATTTTTCGCATTTATGGCACGCATGAAATTCGTTAACAGATGGAGTTTAATGCGTAATACGACTACCGAAAACATAGCGGAACATTCGCTTAACGTAAGTATGATTGCGCATTGTCTTGCCCTTATCGAAAACAAGTTTTACGGTGGCAAGTACGACGTATTCAAAATTGGCATGATCGGTGCGTATCACGAAACGAGCGAGGTTATAACAGGTGATCTTCCCACCCCCATTAAGTATTTTAGCAAGGAAATGCGTGATAGTTACAAATCGGTGGAAAAGATAGCAAACGATACTTTGCTTGCCACTCTTCCTAAAGATTTTGTTGCGGATTTTGACGAGCTTATCAACGCAAGCGAAGAGGAGTATCTTCTCGTAAAATACGCCGACAAGCTGACCGCGTATATTAAGTGTATCGAAGAAACGGCTTGCGGTAACAGTGAGTTTAAGCAAGCGGGAGCATCCATTCTTTTGGAGCTTAAGTCTTTTAATTCAAAATCAGTTGACTATTTTTTGGAAGTGTTCATTCCTGCTTACAGTATGACTCTTGACGAGCTTGGCGGAAGAGTATAAATTATGGCTGATACGCAAAAGATTATTGATGTATTAGAGAAAACGTATCCTACCGCAAAATGTGAGCTTAATTATTCGACTGTTTTTGAGCTATTGGTTGCCGTAATACTTTCGGCGCAGTGTACGGATAAGCGAGTAAATGAGGTCACAAAAAAGCTTTTTACCGTAGCGAACACTCCGGCGCAGTTTGCGCAAATGGAGCAGGAAAAACTTGAACAGCTTATTTATTCGTGCGGATTTTATCGCAATAAGGCAAAAAACATAATAAGCGCAAGTAAGGCGATAACCGAAATGTATAACGGTGAAGTTCCCGAAGACTTCTCGCTTCTCCTTACGCTTCCCGGCGTAGGCAGAAAGACGGCAAACGTCATGAGTGCGGAAGCTTTTAAAAAACAGGCAATAGCGGTTGATACGCACGTTTTTAGAACTGCAAATCGCTTAGGGCTCGCAAAGGCGAAAACCCCGTTTGAGGTGGAAAAACAGTTAAGAAACGTTATTCCTGAGGATAAATATACCCGTATGCATCATTTATTGATATTTCACGGACGGTATACCTGCAAATCCCAGAATCCCGATTGTAAAAACTGCAGTCTTTACGATTGCTGTGTGTATGAAAATAAAAAATAAAATAAGACGAAAGAGGTCTATAACAATATGAACAAAATAATTACAAAAAGAAGATTAGCATGCAACGTTTGCGAATACGTAGTTGATGCTCCAAGAGTTGCTAAAAAGGCAAAGCCCGGTATGTTCATCATTTTGAGAGCGGACGAGGAAGGAGAAAGAATTCCTTTTACAATTTGCGATTATAGCGCAGAGGAAGGAACTGTTACCATTCTTGTTCAAGAAGTCGGATATTCTACAGCAAAACTTGCTCAGATACCCGAAGGCGGATATATTCATGATTTTGTAGGACCTTTAGGAAAACCTACCGATCTTAGCGAGTTTAGCCGTATTTGTTTGGTAGGTGGAGGAATCGGAACTGCGGTTATTTATCCTCAGGCAAAATACCTCAAGTCTATAGGCAAGGCTGCAGACATTATCGTAGGTGCAAGAAATAGGAGTCTTATAATGTATGAAGACGAGTTCAAAGCTTCTGCTAAAGAACTTTTCCTCACAACTGACGACGGAAGTTATATCCGCAAAGGTTTTGTTACCGACGTCCTTAGAGAAAACCTTGACAAGGGACTTTATGACTGCGTTATGGCTGTAGGACCTATGCCTATGATGCGCGCTGTGTGTAATCTTACCAAGGAGTATGGAATAAAGACTGTAGTAAGCATGAACCCCGTTATGGTTGACGGAACGGGAATGTGCGGAGGATGCCGTATTAAGGTTGGCGGACAAATCAAGTACGCGTGCGTAGACGGTCCGGAGTTTGACGGACACGAAATCGATTGGACTGAGGCAATGAACAGACTTGGCGCGTACAAAGAGAAGGAAAAGGAAACTTATTGTCGTCTTACAGGAGAGAAAGAATAATGGCTATCGAAAAGACCCCCCGAAATTTAATGAACGAACAAGATCCGCAGGTTAGAGCGCATAATTTTAGCGAAGTGGCGCTTGGATATACTCCCGAGCAAGCAATGGCGGAAGCAAAGAGGTGCTTGCAATGTAAAAACGCGCCCTGTCGTAAGGGTTGTCCCGTATCCGTACGTATTCCCGAAATGATGCAAGCGGTGGCAGAGGGCGATTTTGACAAGGCAGGCGAGATCGTAAAGAGCACCAACTCTCTTCCCTCCGTTTGCGGAAGAGTTTGTCCACAGGAAGAGCAGTGCGAAAAGTTCTGTATTCGTTCCCGTATTGACGAGCCCGTTGCAATCGGAGCGGTAGAAAGATTTGTAGGAGATTATCTTCTTGCTAAAAATCAAAAGCCACAAAAGGTAGAAAGCAAGGGTTATCGCGCTGCCGTTGTAGGAAGCGGTCCTGCGTCCATTACGTGCGCAGCTGAGCTTCAGAAAGCAGGCGTTCAGGTTACCGTATACGAAGCGTTCCACAAAGCAGGTGGAGTTCTTACATACGGAATTCCCGAGTTCAGACTTCCCAAATCTTTGTTTAAGAGTGAAATCGATACTGTTTTGGATCTTGGCGCAGAAATCGAGTTTAATACGGTTGTTGGTAAAACCATTACCATTGACGAGCTTTTAGAAGAAAACGACGCAGTATTTATCGGTAGCGGAGCAGGTCTTCCCTCTTTTATGGGAATTCCCGGAGAGAATAACAACGGCGTATATTCGGCGAACGAGTATCTTACTCGTGTAAACCTTATGGGAGCATACAAGAGTGACAGTATTACACCCGTACAAAAGGGAAAGAACGTTGCGGTAATCGGAGCAGGAAACGTTGCTATGGACGCAGCCCGTACCGCGCTTAGAATGGGAGCGGAAAAGGTAAGCATTATCTACCGCAGAGGCAGAGAGGAAATGCCTGCAAGAAAGGACGAAATTCATCACGCAGAGCAGGAAGGTATCAATTTTATGCTTCTTACAAATCCCGTAGAAATGATTGGCGAAAATGGTTGGGTAAAAGGGCTTAAGTGTGTAAAAATGGAGCTTGGAGAGCCGGACGCAAGCGGAAGACGCAGACCCGTTGCGATTAAGGACAGCGAGTTTATCGTTGAAACCGATATGGTAATCGTAGCGCTTGGAACAACTCCCAACCCCCTTATTAAAGACAGTTGCAAAGAGCTTGCTACCAACCCTAAAGGCACTCTTATCGTTGACGAGGGCATGATGACCTCGGTAGATAACGTATATGCCGGCGGTGATGCCGTAACCGGTGCCGCTACTGTAATCTTAGCAATGGGTGCAGGTAGAAAAGCAAGCGAAACCATTCTTGCAAAACTTGGCATTAAGCAGGATTAAAAAATAAAGGAAAAAAAGAATTGTTTACAGATAGAGCAAAAATTTACATTAAAGCAGGCAACGGCGGAAACGGCTGTACGTCGTTTTATACAGAGAAGTATATTGCCAACGGCGGTCCCGACGGTGGAGATGGTGGACACGGCGGAGATATAATCTTTGTTGTTGACCCCGATATGAGTACCCTTAACGACTACCGTTTTTCTCAGCATTACAGGGCTGAAAACGGTGAGAACGGTTCGGGTAAGTTTTGTCATGGAAAAAATGCTCCGCACCTTTATATAAAAGTTCCGAGAGGAACGGTTATAAGGGATAGCGAAACAGGCGGTATAATTGCGGATATGTTCGATCCGGACGTTGAAGTTACCGTGCTTAAGGGCGGAATAGGCGGAAAAGGAAACGCGCGTTTCCGTTCTTCTCGTCGTCAAGCCCCCAACTTTTCGCAGGGTGGACAAAAAACGGAAGAGAAATGCGTAACTATGGAACTTAAAACCATTGCAGACGTAGGTCTTGTCGGATATCCCAACGTTGGAAAATCTACGCTTTTGTCGGTAATTTCCGCCGCAAAACCCAAGATTGCGAACTATCACTTTACCACGCTTTCCCCAAATCTTGGAGTTGTTTCCTATTACGATCATTCGTTCGTAGTTGCCGATATCCCCGGGCTTATTGACGGAGCAAGTGAGGGTGTGGGACTTGGGCATGACTTTTTACGTCACGTAGACCGTACGCGTCTTATAGTGCACGTCGTTGATATTTCGGGCTCTGAAGGCAGAGATCCCGTTGAGGATTATTTTAATATCAATAGCGAGCTTGAAAAATACAATGAGCGTCTTGCTTCTCTTCCTCAAATAGTAGCGTTGTCTAAAGCAGATATGGCAGAGCCCGAGCAGATTGAAAGATTCAGAAAAGAAACGGGAACCGACCCTATCGTTATGTGTTCTATCATTCACGAGGGAATAGACGAGCTTAAAAAAGCAGTGTGGGAAACTCTTAAAGAGCTTCCTCCCGTTACCGCTATGGAGTTCGAGCCGTTTGAGTACGAAAGTAAAGACACGACGTCCTTCTTTATTACGCGTGACAGCGACGGCGCGTACAGGCTTGAAGGTGGCATGATGGAAGAATTTGCGCGCAACGTAGTGCTTGACAGTAGTGATTCGTTTGCATACTTTCAGCGCAAGCTTAAAGATAACGGCGTAATTAAAGCACTCAAAAAGAGCGGAATTGAGGATGGCGATACAGTAAGAGTGCTCGATATCGAATTCGAGTTTGTTGAGTAATATGAAAAAAACGGCACTGTTTGGCGGAAGCTTCGATCCGCTCACAAAAGCACATTTGGACGTAATAGAAAAACTCAGCGCGTTATTTGACGAAGTTATCGTTATGCCCAGCAAGATATCTCCTTTTAAGACCGACGTTGTGGCGGTGGACGGAAGCGTAAGAATTGCAATGATAAAAGATTGTTGCAAGAGCCTAAAAAACGTGTATGTTTCCGATTTTGAGGTAAACAATCCTGATGTGAGCTATACCTACGCAACTGTGGAACACCTTAAAGGTTTGGGTAAAAACGTAACGCTCGTTATGGGTAGTGATATGATTTCTACTCTTTATAAATGGCGCAAGTTTGATTATTTGATTGAAAGCGTTTCGTTCTTTTTCATACGGCGCCCCTTCTTTGATATCGATTACGGTAAGATAAACGAATATAAAAGTATGGGAGCAAAAATCGAGATTGCGGACTTTATCGGCGAAGAAGGCTCGTCGTCACTGCTAAAAGTTGCCGTGGCATTTGGTAAGCAATTGGAAGTCGTTCCGCAAGTTGTTGCAAAGTTTATCAACGACAACGGAATGTATGGAGATTATTGCTATATCACCAATCTTTACGAAAAGTTTAATATGAAGCAAACGCGCATAGAGCATACGTACCGTACTGCAAAAATGGCGATAATTCTTGCAAAACAGCACGGGGTGGACGTTGACAAAGCTATAAAAAGCGCGCTTCTTCACGATATAGGTAAGTACGTAGACGCTAAAACGTTGATAGAGCAAGGAATTGCGGTAAAAACAGAAGCTCTAACTTGTCCTCTCCCCGTTCAGCACTGCTTTACGTCGGAAGCTATTGCACGATACGTTGTAAAAGAGCAGGACGAAGAAGTGCTAAAGGCGATTTTGAACCACACTACGGGCGATAAGAATATGAGTGACTTAGAAAAAGTAATATTCCTTGCCGACTACGTAGAGGAAGGACGAACTTTTGTAGGCGTGGCTGAGGTTCGTGAAATTTGTTATAAATCGCTAAACGCCGGTATGAAAATAGCCATCGAAAAAACGCTATCATACATTAAAAGCAAAGGTGGAGAAGTGGACGAAAGAACGCTTTCGGCATATACGGACCTACAAAAATAAATAAACGCGGTTACTCCGCAAAGGATATAAAAATTATGGAAACGATCAATCATATACAAGAAAAACTCAAGCAGTTCGATTTGGAAAATTCTACAGATTTTGCAGAAGCTTGTGCATATCTTGCGAGCGAAAAGCGCGGCAAAAAAATCACAATCATCGATCTTCGTGAAAAAGCAATTGAGGCGGATTATTTCGTAATTTGCTCAGCGTCGTCTACCACTCAGGTTAGAGCAATTGCCGAGTTTATTGATGACGAGCTTGGAAAAGCCGGATACAATATTTCTCACCGTGATATTGATACTAAGTGGTCAGCGCTTGACTACAGTGACGTTATCGTGCACGTGTTCCACAACGAGGTAAGAGATTATTATCAAATAGAGCGTTTGTGGGAAGATACCGACAACGTTAGACTTTACGAATACGAGGATTAATTATGGAAATTGCCATAAATCAAGCATTACAATCTATTGCAAATCCGTTTTTAAACGGGCTTATGCTTGCTCTTACCGAGCTTGGGGATGATATTTTATTTATAGCGGTAGCCGTGCTTTTGTATTGGTGCATAAATAAAAGGTATGCTTTTCAGTTTTTGAGCGTGTATTTTGCAGGTCAAGCGTGTGTGGAAATAATCAAAACGTCAGTAGCTCGTCCACGTCCTTTTACGCATGACGGGGTAATATCTATTGGAGATAAAACCCACGGATATTCATTTCCGAGCGGACATTCACATTCTATAGCAAATATTTCTACACAGTTATCAATAAAAACGAAGAAGTGGTACGTAATTCTTATCGGCGCGTTTTTAACCTTAACGGTAATGTTTACGCGTATATACTTAGGTCAGCATTTCCTTACCGATACGCTTGTAGGTATGGCAATCGGTGTGGGTATGGCGTTTCTCGTTACGTATCTTTTCAAGTTTGTAGGCGATAAAGAAGAGATAATCGGTTACGTATTATTTCCTCTTGCCGTTATCCTGACGTTTGTATTTGCTTTTACCGGTATTGCAAACAAGGGTATGATGGTGATGTTTGGAACCGTGAGTGCTTTTGCAATAGGATATGCGCTTGAAAAGAAATTTGTAAACTATGACGTAAAAAGCGATAAATGGTGGAAATATATCGTAAAGGTAGTAATTGGAGTTGCGGTAATTTTTGCAATCAAAGAAGGTTTTAAGGCACTAATTCCTCTTTCTTCAATGGCAGAGGGATATGGTAAATATCTTGTCGAAATGCTCGTTAAGGAATTTGCCAGATATTTCCTTCTCACGTTTACCGCAGCGTTTGCAATGCCTGCTTTGTTTAAGGCAACTAAATTATAATACGATTACGATTTGCTTGATAAAGGCAATTCGCGTTATGCGATAAATTATCGTAAAGACGATTTGAAAGTCGCAACTAAGAAAAACTAAATAAGTCATTTTTATTGGAGGCGGGGTGAAACTCCCCACCGGCAGTTATAGTCTGCTAAGCCCAAGTACGGTTGTCCGTATTTGCGCCCGAAAGCGTGAAATTCGTTTACCGACGGTGAGCAACGAAATTTATGGCAAAAGCCCTTGTTGCATAGTCCGGATGGAACAAAGCGTAGTACGATAGTATTGCGCCCTCTGAAAATATATGGAGGTAAAAATGAAGACAAAACTTTCACCAACGCGCACAATTGCGCAAATTGCCGTATTTTCGGCTGTATCGGTACTTTTGTACCTGTTTCTAAAGTTTCCGCTTGTCGGGCTTTTCCCGGCATGGCTGGAGATTCAGATATCCGATATGCCTGCTCTTTTAGCCGGGTTTATGATGGGACCATGGCAAGGCGCAACCGTATTGGCAGTGCGAACGCTTATAAAGCTTCCATTTACAAGTACGGCAATGGTAGGCGAGCTTGCCGATCTTTTATGCGGATTGGCTTTCGTACTTCCGTCGGCTTTTGTTTATAAGTTTAACCGTACAAAAAAAGGTGCGCTTATAGCTCTTGCAATCGGATGTGTATGTACGGTAGTAATGTCGATTATAGCAAACTATTTTATTCTTTTGCCGTTCTTTATCAAAGCGTACGGCTGGTCTGCTATCATGGGTATGTTTACCGTCGTTTTCCCACAAGCAACGCAAGCTAATTTTTATACTTTGTACATATTCTTATCGGTAATTCCTTTCAATTTGTTGCGTAGTTTAGTATGCGCATTAATTACGTTTCTCGTGTATAAAAGGTTGCAAAGATTTTTCAATTTTGTATTCAAAGAAAAATCGAAAAAACAAGAAGACGTACCCGTTGAAATCGAACAAGAAGAATATGCAGAAGACAATCAAACAACAGTAATATCAGTTACAGAGGAAGAATAAATGCAATTTATTTCAACTTCACAACAACAAACTTTTGAGTTTGGACAAAAAATCGGAAAGAGCCTTAGAGGTGGAGAAGTAATTACACTCGACGGTGAATTGGGTGCAGGCAAGACCGTATTTACAAAAGGTTTAGCAACGGCGCTTGGTATCAACGAGGAAATAACGTCCCCCACGTTTACCATTCTCAATATATACGAAAATTCTCCGCTTACGCTTTATCATTACGATGCGTACAGGCTAAAGAGCGGAGAGGAAGCATACGGTAGTGGTCTTACCGACTACCTTTGCGCTCGCGACGGGGTTTGCGTTATAGAATGGGCGCAAAATATTGCGTCGGCTTTACCTAAAAAACTCATTAAAATCAAAATAAACTATTTAAGTGCAACCGAAAGGGAGATAATTTATGAACTTTAACAGTAAACAGAGAGCAAACTTAAGAGCAATGGCGTCTACGTTGGAGCCTGTATACATTATTGGTAAGGGAAACGTTACGGATAACGTTATAAAAGGAATTGACGAGGTGTTGGAAAAGCGCGAGCTTGTCAAAATTACCGTGCTCAAAACTGCAGATAAGAAGGCTAAAGATCTTATCAACGACTTGGCTTTTGCGCTCGACGCAGAGCCGGTTTGTGCGATAGGTAATAAGATTGTGCTTTATCGTAAAAGCGAAACCGAAGGTGTGGAACATATTGTCTTTTAAGGAGAAAACAATGAACTGGCTTGCACTTGATACGGCGCTTGGAGTAAAAATTATTTTGAGCGTAAACGGAAAAATTTACAAGTTTACCGATGAAGAATACAAGATGGCTTCGACGGTTCTTTTACCCAAGATTGACGAGCTTTTATCCAAGGCAAACGTAACCATTTCAGATATTGACGTGTTTGCAACAACTATAGGTCCGGGTTCGTTTACCGGAATACGTATTGCCGTAAATACGGCAAGAGCATTTGCTTATGCGCAGAATAAACCGATAATAGGCATTGACTGTCTTACTGTCGGCGCGTATTCTTGTGAGGCTGATTGTACGAGCGTTTTGTATGGTTGGGGAGATAATTATTATCTTGCAAAATTTGATAAGACTCATCGCATGACGGAGGAAGCTAAAGCGATTAAAGAAGAGGAACTCAGCGCAATCTCCGGCTTTACGGTAACCGACAAAACAACGTCACAGGTTATCCCTTCCGCGTATGTTTACGACGGTACGGAATGTTTTATTAAAGCGGTAGAAGATAAGCTTGCAAAAAACGAATTTGGCTCGTATAACGACATAAAACCCTTCTACGTAATGCCTTCGCAGGCAGAGCGTGATCTTGCAAACAAAAAATAATGGAATACAAATTTTGTGACAAAACCGATATGAAAGCCGTGGCAGAGATGGAGGAAAAGTACATCGAATGTCCGTGGAGCGAAAACACCCTGCTCGAAAGTTTCGGGCAGGATTCTTACGTTTTCATAAAAGCCGAGGAAGACGGAATACTTGTTGGGTACGGTTCGGTTCAGATTATTTTGGATGAGGGAAACATAAATAATATTGCCGTGTCTGAAAATTTTCGTAACAGGGGAATTGCGAGCGGAATATTAAATAATATAATCTCTTGTTGTAAAGATCGAGGTGTTACCGTTATGTTTTTGGAGGTCAACGAGCATAACGTAGGAGCGATAGCTTTATACACGAAGTTTGGCTTTGGGAAAATAGGCGAGAGAAAGAATTACTACAAAAGCGGAAATGCCATAATTATGAGCTTAAAACTTTAAGAGGTAGTTTTGTTTCTTTATTACAATCAAACACGCATTTATTATAAACGCGAAAATCAAGGCGGTAAAACCGTACTACTGATGCATGGATTTGGTGCAGACAGTAAGGCGGTGGACTGCCTTTTTTATTTTCTTAAAAACCGTGGTTACGACGTGATAAGTTTGGATTTTCCGGGTTTTGGAGAAAGCGCCGAGCCTTATGAGGCGTGGAGTATATACGATTATGCCGAATGTGTAAAATATATAATCAATACACTTTCGCTTAATAACGTAGTTGGTTTAGGGCATAGCTTTGGAGGCAGGGTCGGTCTTATTCTTGCGAGCGAAGGATATTTGAGCGCGCTTATCTTGATAGACAGCGCAGGGCTGAAACCGCGTAGAAATCCGACATATTATATAAAGGTCTATGCTTATAAAATCCGAAAATTTTTCAAGCTTAAAACGGATAATGCCGGCTCTGCGGATTATAAACGTCTAAGTGTTAATATGAGAGCATCCTTTGTAAAGATAGTAAATGCACATCTTGACGGTATTTTGAATAAAATACGTATTCCTACTATGATATTATGGGGAAAAAACGATAAAGACACACCCGTTTATATGGCAAAGAAGTTACGTAAAACAATTAAAAACAGTATTTTGCACATTATGGACGGCGGACATTTTTCATATATAGACAGCTATAACGAAACGTGTATGCATGTGGAGAACTTTTTATGCTCGCTTTAATTATAAGAACCGTATTGTTTATATTGTGCTTGGCATTGGCAATCAAACCTTTGCTTGTATTACAGCAGGTATCGTACAGGGTAAAAGAGTTTTGTTTAGCCATCAAACCGCTTGATGCGATAACGAATATATGCTTAGTGGCGGTAAGTGTAATTCTTAGCTTTTTTAGTTGGTATCTAAATTGTATTCTTGCAGTTATTTATTGCATAAATAACGTAATATACTGCATGAAAAAACGCAAAAAACCGTTGGTTATAACGAACAGACTAAAAAGACTGCTTGCAGTATACGGCGCACTTATATTGATAAGCACAATATGTCAGATGTTTTATATCCGCGTCTTTTCTCTTGCTTTTTGCGCTCCGATATTGCTGATTTTTGCAAATCTTATATGCAATCCAATAGAAAAGCGGATATCATACGGCTTTATCAAAAAAGCAATGCAGAAGCTCAAGAGAGTAAATCCCACGGTTATTGCAATAACGGGTAGCTTTGGTAAAACGTCGTTCAAGCACGTACTTGCGCATATTTTGCAATCAACGTATAAAGTTTGCGCTACTCCTAAAAGTTATAATACGCCAATGGGAATATCAAAGTGTATTAACGAAGAGTTAAAAGACGGCGACGAGATTTTTATAGCGGAGGTAGGAGCAAGATATGTGGGAGATGTTGCTGAGATTTGCGAATTCATAAATCCGGAGATTGCCGTTATAACCGCCATAGGCAACCAACACCTTGCAACGTTCGGAACGGTAGAGCGATTGCGCGCGGAAAAATTTTCCATAATAAGCAAAGCGAAACGAGTTTTTATTAATGCTGACGAGGTAAAAGATATTCCGTACATAAATAAAGATAAGGAAATAACGGTATGTGGACGAAGTGGCACGTGGCAATACTCGAACGTAAAAATGAGTAAAGCAGGGCAAAGCTTTACGGTAAGCGGAGAACAAAGCAGTTACACGGTTACGTGTAAATTGCTTGCCGACTACGTGCCGTCTATGCTCACTTTGGCCGTAGCTATTGCTCAAAGTTTGAATATTTCTCAAAAAAATATTAAAAATTCAATAAAAACGCTAAAACCGATTGCGCATAGATTAGAAATATTATATAATGATAAGGACGTTATCATAGACGACGCATACAATAGCAACGAAACAGGCTTTATTTCAGCAATCAATCTTTTGTCTTTGTACGGCGATAAGGTAAAGGTTATCATAACGCCGGGAGTGGTAGAGCTCGGTAAGGAGCAGGAAGCAGTTAATATTCGTCTTGCAAGATATGCATCAAAGCACGCAGATTATATATTTACGTACGGAGTAAATGCAACGGCTATAAAGAAAGGCTCAGGCGACAAATGTGAGATTTGCTCAAGCTTGGACGAGTGTATGAAACGTTATAAAAGAATACAAGGAGAAAGGGCGGTCCTCTTCGAAAACGATCTGCCCGACAAGTATTAGGATGAAAAGAACAGCAATTATTACGGGCGCAAGCAGGGGAATTGGCAGAGCAATAACGAAAGCCTTGGCAAATAAGGGTTTTTCGCTCGTACTCGTGTATAAGAATTCTCACGATAAAATAAAATCTTTAGAGGAAGAAATAGCTGGAAAGTGTGAGTTTTTATCCGTGTGTGCAGACGTGAGCAGTCCAAATGATGCAGAAAAAGTATACAACCGCGCCAAGGAAAAATTCGGGTTTGTCGATACGCTTATAAATAATGCAGGAATATCGCATATCGGTTTTTTTGACGAGGAAACGCAGGAAAGCTATAACGAGGTTATGGATACCAACTTCCGTTCCGCGTTTACAATGTGCTTACTTGCAAGCAAGGATATGATTGCAAATAAGTTTGGCAGAATAGTAAACGTATCGTCCGTATGGGGGCAAAAGGGAGCAAGTATGGAAGTTTTATACAGTGCAAGCAAGCACGCCCTTATTGGTCTTACGCGATCCTTAAATGCCGAGCTCGCGCCTTCAGGTATACTTGTCAATGCAGTATGTCCGGGCGTTATTGATACCGACATGAACAAGCATTTTTCTGCTGAGGACAGACGGTTTATTGAGGAGGATATTCCTTTGGGCAGATTTGGAAAACCCGAGGAGGTTGCGTCCGTTGTGTCCATGCTTACCGATGAAAATCTATATATTGGCGGCGAAGATATTTCCGTAACGGCAGGTTATTGATAAAATTCTTTAAATATCGAGCTTAACAGAGTGTAAGGTATAAAAATACGATTGCCTTAATTTAAGGTAACCGTATTTTTTATGTTCGTAAATAAACGGAATGTGCTTATATCAAAGTGTAGCAGATTAGTAGTATAAAAAAATCGGAGTAGCATTAAGTGCTATTCCGATTTTTTATTATTTACAATTAGTCGTCGAACTCATCGCTTTGAGGCTTTTCAACCTTGTTCTTAACGGGTTCTTCTTTCTTCTCTTGGACCGGAGCTTCCGTTTGAGCAGGCTTTTCTTCGCTTGCTGTTTCAGTTACGGTGCTATCGGTAGAGGGAGCATCGTCGCTAAGCTCGTCGGATAAGGTTTCTTTTTCAACCTTTTCAGTCTTTTCGGGAGCTTTGATCTCATGAACCGCATACATATCGTAATCCTCGTCGAATTCGTCGATATTTGCATCGGTTTCGGATTTCTCTTCCGACTTTTGTGTGCCTTCTTCCTTTTCGGGGAGGCGAGAGTAGTCAACTCTCTTAGCGTAAGCAGGTGTCTTGTCAACCTCTGCAGGAGCATTCTTTTCTTTCTTTTCCTTAATCTTTTCGACAAGTTTCTTGATAAAGAATCCTGCAACGGCTACGATAAGGAGAACTCCAAAGAGGATAGAGGGGATAAGGTACCATGTATCGTTGGAATTATAAGTTGTGGTTGCAGTTGTTTTTCCGGTTTCTTTCTTTACGGAAAGATCTTTTGTTGCTCCGTACTTGTAGGTTTCGGTAGCAGAGTCAAAGAAGAATGAGCCGTTCTTGGTGTTGTTTACTGCAGCCTCATATTCTGCTTCGTGGCTGGGAGTGAGCTGATATCCTTGGAAAAGAACGAATCCGGAAGTTTTTTGTGTGTGTCTTTCTCCACCGAACTTCATGAAGATTTGGAATGAAACGTCCGTATCGTTAAGCATTACGTAGAACTCAAAGTCAACAAACTGATCTCTGATAATCTTAGGTTCGCCCTCGTCAGCGGAAAGATCTTCGTAAATTCTTGTGTCGGTAATATCGCTGATCTGTGCAATAACTTCGCTGTTGGAAGTGTTTATAAGACCGATTGTAAGACCGTAATCACCGGTTACGATAACACGTGCCGAAACAATAACTTTGTAGTAAGAGCTTGCGTTGGTTTCTTCGTCGGATTCGTCACCTGCGGGAAGTGCCATAGTCTGAGATTTCTTAATGGTGAGCGTAGCATTGGAATCCTTTACGCTAAAGCCGTAAGTTCTGTTAAGTCTTTCTTCTCCGAAAAGATAGGGGTCGAGAGCGGGACGGTTGGGATATCCGGGCATAAGCGCGGTGGCAGCCATTTCGTGTCCTGCAACGTTAACCTTATCAAGTTCTACGATACCGTGTTTAGCTTCGCCGTTGGATGCATTTTCAATAGTAGCAATGTGCTCGCTGGCATTTTTAATGTCACCAACGTCGTTTTTGTTGTAAAGAGTAAAGTCGTTAAAGTTGTCGTAGTAGAAATTAATAGTTTCGGAATTGTCGCTTCCTACAAGGCTAAGATAGCCTTCCTCGGTGTTTTTGGTGTAAGTAATTCTTGCAATATAAAGCTCGCCTTTACCGCCAAACTCTTTACCGAAGGTGGTGTCACCCATTGAGCAACGAATGTAGAAGCTTGCAGAATCCTTTGCTTTAATATTAAAGGTGTAAAGTGTGGGAGCATTGGTTCCCGTAATCTTAATAGCTGCGTAAGCATCGCCGTTTGTGTCAACCAAAGAGAGTGTAGCAGCGCCTGCTCCCGAAAGATTTTTGCTTGCTGCAAGGACGGTTACTTTGTAGTAGGAGATTGCGTCCGTCGCTGCAAGTTCAACTGCTTGAGAGTCAAGAGTGAAAACTGTTTCGGTGTTCGATGCAATTCTAACAACGTTTCCGATAGGGTTGTTTGCGTCAAGCTCAAAAGAGGGCTTGGAGAAAGCGTATCCGGTGCTTTCTTTACTTACAAGACTATATTCAATTTCTTCAGATTGGGTTGTGATAGACCAGAGATTGGGGCGAAGAACGTCGTAATAGTCGGTTCTGAGCTGGTAGAATGCGCCGTTAATTCCGGTTGTGTCATCCAATGAAGAGTCAAAATCGCAAACTACGGAAGCAGTCGTAAGGTCGGAAGAATACTTGCCGTAATCAGCAAATTTGATGGATGTTATTTCAATTTCATCAATAAAAAGAGTTCCTGTACAAAGTGAAGAATCATTACCGTATTCTACGGAGAAGAATCCTAAGTTGTCCGAGATAACGGAAGATTTAACTATGAAATAGTTCTTTCTCCAATTGTTGTGGCAAACGTTGGTATTATCGGTGATAGCGGCAACGGAGAACGTCTTGTACTTATCGACTGAAGAGTCTTTACTCTTAAAATTAAGAGTTACGGAAGCTGTTCCGACAAAATCTTCACCTTTAGTAGCAACGGTTATAAGATAGAATCCGGACGTCGTACTGGAAACCTTATTAAAAGAAATAGGATCATTCTTATTAATTTCTACAGTACCGTAAGCAGAAACGCCTTCTTCTCTGTTTGTGATAGCAATAGCGGTGTTACCGTCAGCCTTAAAGGAAGATGGGCCGTCTATATTTACCGAGTGAGTGTAGATATTTCCGGTAGTAGTGTAGGCAGCGCTGTCAAAATTTTCAATGGTTGCGGTATCTTTTTTTCTCATATCCTCAACGTAGGAGCAGGGAAGATTGCCGTTATTGAAAGAGTTGAGCGCTGACTCAAATCCTGCAAAATCAAGAAGGTCAACTTCAAGATTGTCGAAAGCTGCATATCCAAGACATCTGGTTCCGTCAATATCTCCGAGAGTGAGGTTTATAGTTGCGTCCATGTTTTCAAACTGGGAGGTTGCAATAAAGAGAGTATATTTGCTCCAGGTTCCATTGGTGGTAATAAACTTATTGCTTGCGCCGTTCAATAAATAAATAGAATTATTGGTAGAAGCAAGTTTAACTACAGCACCGCCCTGAGCAGACTCGGATTGCGCGTTTATATCAACACTGATACGATAGAACGAGTCCATTTTAAGAGTGAAGGATGCGGACGTAAGACCGGCAAAAACGGGTTGAGCACCGGAATTGGGAGAAGTCTTAATAAGAGCATATCCGCCCGATTGGTTGGAGGTAAGCCCCGTGGGAAGCTCTCCAAACTTACTCTTGTTGTAGCTTAAGCTGTGCACAACGGTATATGCAATGTCGGAAGCATTAGTTTCATTGCTGTCTGTAACCGTAGTGAAACCTGCAATACTGCTATCGAAAGTAGATCCGATATCGGATACCGAATCGACAACTTCTGCACGCGCCGTAGCGGGAGCAAACATGAATGTCAACGCAAAAACGAAGGACATTGCAAGCATGGCCAGTGTGGCAATACATTTTTTAAACGATGAAGTCTTTGTCATTTTTACACCTTTATTATAAGAATTTTATTTTTGTTTTTTATATTACGCCAAAGTAGGCGCAAACACAGTCACTATTATATAATATTTTGAACTATTTTGCAATCGTTTTTGACCGCTTTGGAGAAATAAATTATATATTTTTAATAATATATATTTAATTTGTGTCTTTTTGGTCAAAACTATAACGGTATGAAAAAGTTTTTGCACGTAATATTGTATATTGTAACAGCTCTTTGCGTTGGGTTTGTTAACGGTTTTTTTGGAGGCGGAGGAGGAATGTTGTTGGTACCGCTGTTGATTTATTTGGCGAAGCTTCCCGAAAAGCAAGCTCACGCTACAGCAATACCTATAATTCTTCCGGTGAGTATTGCCAGTGGAATAACGTATGCGGTTCAGGGAATATTTTCTCTTTCGGCTTTTATACCTACTACGTTGGGAGTCGTTTGCGGAGGAGTGGTGGGTGCGCTGTTACTAAAAAAGCTACCGCCGTTTGTTACGTCGATAGTATTTTCACTTCTTATGATAGTCGCAGGCGTGCGTATGTTTATATGAAACGCAGAATAAAGCAAGGTGTATGATGTTGCAAAATGTGGCATACGTATGTGTGAAAACGTGTAAAAAACTAAAAAAATTGAGGTGTTTATGGAAATAATTATAATGATTGCGGTTGCTTTTATCGGAGGCGTTGTAGGAGGTATGGGAATGGGCGGCGGAACGTTGCTTATTCCTCTTCTTACTGTTTTTTGTTCGGTTCCCCAGCATTTGGCGCAAAGCTTAAATCTGCTTGCGTTTATTCCCATGTCTGTAGTTGCAGTGATTTTGCATGCTAAAAACAAATTAATAGAGTTTCCGTACTTGTTGCTTGGGATACCGGCTTTATTAAGCTCGGTTTTTGCTTCGTTTTTGGCAAACAACTCGTCGCCTGACGTTTTAAGAAAGGGTTTTGGAATATTTTTAGCGATATTAGGAATTGTGAATTTAGCAGTCGTCCTGATAAAAAAATACAAAGAGAAGAAAGAGAAATAAAAGGTCAAAGCTATTTTTTACAAGATAAGTTTTAGAGTATATTTTATCGGCAAGTTACTGTGAACGGTCTTTGCGGTAAAGATTTTTTATTGCGAGATTTCCTTGAAATGCTTTACAAAATAAGTCAAGTTTGATATAATATATACTTGCATAGTGTACACTTGAATTGTATACCGATTTGAGTATTGGAGGTTAAACTTGAAATATACGTTTAAAAAGGGAGTACATCCCGATTCAGCCAAGGGGGCGTCGTCGGCAAAATCAATAGAAAGAATGCCAGCGCCTGAAAAAGTGAGTATTTCTTTGGCTCAGCATATAGGAAAGCCTGCCGTTCCCGCAGTACAAGTAGGCGACACGGTAAAGGCAGGTCAGCTTATAGCTTGCGCTGACGGCTTCGTTTCGGCAAATATTTATTCGTCCGTTTCCGGTACCGTCGTAAGCATATCCGAAATGAGGGCGACTCCTGTCGGAAAGTGTGAACATATCGTCATTGCAAACGACGGAGCATACGAAACGGTAACTTTACCCGCTTTGGACAATCCCACTAAAGAAGAGATTATAGAGCGCGTCAAGCTTGCAGGTATCGTAGGAATGGGAGGAGCAGGATTCCCCACCCACGTTAAGCTCATGCCCAAAGACAAGGTTGATACGCTTATCATAAATGCTGCAGAGTGTGAGCCTTACATAACGTGCGATCATAGAATAATGCTTGAGTATACCGAGCAGTTTGTTGAGGGTGCTCGTTTGCTCATGAAGGCATTGGCTCTTGATAAAGTTTATATTGGAGTCGAAACCAATAAGCCCGACGCAATTGACGCGTTGAAAGCATACGTATTGGATAAAAACATTACGGACGTAGTTGTTGTTCCCCTAAAGCCCAAGTATCCGCAAGGCGCGGAAAAACAGCTTATCTATGCGGTAACAAAGCGTAAAGTACCCGTTGGCGGACTTCCTTCGGCAGTGGGTTGCGTCGTTGACAACGTACATACCGCCCTATCTACATATCAAGCGGTTGTGGAAGGAAAACCCCTCTACGAGCGCATCATGACGGTTACGGGTGACGGAATAAAAGAGCCTAAAAACTTGTTGGTAAGTTCCGGAACACTTTACGATAACGTATTGCAGTATTGCGGTGGTTTTAATTCCGAAAACGTAGCTAAGCTTATAAGCGGTGGTCCTATGATGGGTATATCGGTTATGAACGGAGAATGTGCAACTACCAAAACTACCAGTTGTTTGCTTGTTCTTACGCCAAGCGGTGCAAACCTTACCGATCCCACTGAGTGTATAAATTGTTCTAAATGCGCTTCGGTGTGCCCGATGAATCTTATGCCTATGTTTATTGATAGCGCTCTTGCCAACGCAGATATTGACACTACGGTTAAATACGGCGTAATGTCTTGTATCGAGTGCGGATGTTGTGCGTTTATATGTCCTGCTTCCCGTCCTCTTGTCCAGACGATGAAGCTTGCGAAAAAGAAGATTAAGGAGAGAAAGTAATATGGATAAATTCATAGTATCTACCTCGCCTCACGTAAAAGCAAAGAGAAACACAACCCGCTCAATCATGTTTGAGGTGCTGATTGCTCTTTTACCTCTCGTGGCTGTGGCAACGGTGTTTTACGGATATCACGTCATAATAAACGTTGCCGTTTGCTGTTTATCCTGTTTTGGATTTGAGCTTTTATACGAGAAATTATTAAAAAGAAAGGAATTTAGCTTCAAAAAAGCTTCCGTACATAACCTTTCTTGTTTTGTAACCGCGGTAATTCTTGCGCTTAATTTGCCTACCACAATGAAGATTTGGGGGCTTAACGTGGTAAGCGGAAGCACAGTTATAATATCATTCGATATAATAATTGCATGCATCTTAGGTTCGCTGTTTGCTATCGTTATCGTAAAACAGCTTTTCGGCGGAATAGGAAAAAATTTCATAAATCCTGCTCTTGGCGCAAGAGTTTTCCTGTTCTTGTGCTTTGGCGCGGCTTTTGCGTCAGTCGCTTCCATGTTTGACGCTACAACGTCAGCAACTTGGCTTTCTGTTAAAAACGAAGTAACGGGAGGAATGCTCCTGTCCATGCTTTTGGGAACGACAGGCAGTGCTGCTGTCGGTGAAACTTGCGTTATTGCGCTTGCCGTATCTTACGTTTACTTGTCCGTGCGTAAAATCATTGATTGGAAACTTCCTCTCGTAATCGTAGCGTCGGGATTCGTGTTTGCAATCTTGTTCGACGGCGTAGTAAACGGTCTTGAGGGAGTCAGCCTCATCAATAACGCTTTGGCTCACGTTTTGTCCGGCGGTCTTATCTTTGGCGCGGTGTTCATGGCAACCGACTACGCAACAAGTCCCAATACAAATGCAGGCAGAATCATTTTCGGAATAGGTATTGGACTTATAACGATGCTTATTCGTTGTTTTGCATCATATCCGGAAGGAATGAGCTTTGCTATTCTCATTATGAATATCGTAACTCCCCTTATTGATAAGTACGTATATCCCAAGCCCTTTGGTTCTCAAAAAAAGGCAAAGGAGGATAAATAAATGAAAGCTTCCACAAAAAACGTAATTAAGTCAATAGCGGTGCTTTCGGTTATTGCGCTTGTGTGCGTAGCTATTCTTTCGCTTGCAAACGTATTCCTCAAAAAAGAAGTAACGTTAGATAAGGCTACGGTAAAGTTCCTTAACGAAAAATTTGCAACTACAGCGCCTACGACAACCGGAACGGATAGTGATACGGCATATAACGAAGACTATTTCGTAATGCTTACCGACGGTGAGCTTAGCAACGCTTCGGGCTATACGTATAAGAGTTTTAAGTCAAATTCGTCCAATTACGTAAGCGCAATATATTATGCTCAAAAAGGTGCTAACGAGGGTGTGTATTATATAGAAAGTGTTTCTGTGGGATATCAAAACCCAATTAGCGTAGTGGTTTCATTTGTTATAGATAACGGTGATTTTTCCATACAGAATATTGCTGTAAAAGAACAGCGCGAAGATTTTGGTGACAGAAAAACACAGGTTCTAAACCCCGAAACGTTCTTCTATTACGTAAGCTTGGTAAAATCCGATGAGGATATGAATATTACTGATGCAGATATTATTGCCGCAACGGGCGCAACCACTAAAAAATCCGTAGCAGGACTTAATAGAGCCGTAACGCGCGCAATCGATACAATGAACAAGATTTACACCAAATCCGATGAGATTAAAGCGGAAATAAACAAGAGAGGTGGTCAAAATGGATAAGAAAACTAAAGACACTCTTTTGGGTGGAATAATCAATAACCCCGTATTCGTGCTGGTTCTCGGAACCTGTCCTACGATAGCAAAGAGTACTAATATCTCCAATGGTATAGGACTTGGACTTGCAACCCTTTTCGTGTTGCTTTGTTCCAACGTGTTCATATCGCTCTTGAGAAAAACTATTCCCGGTGAAGTTAGACTTCCTGCGTACATTGTAATAATTGCAACGTTCGTAACTGTAGTTCAGCTTTTTGTAGCAAAGTTTTTGCCCGATCTTGATAAATCAATAGGCGCGTTTATTCCGCTTATCGTAGTAAACTGTATAATTTTGGGAAGAGCTGAGGCTTTTGCTGCAAAGAACAACGTGCTTTTGTCGGCAATAGACGGTGTGTCAATGGGCTTGGGCTTTACGCTTGCGCTCATATTGCTTGGCGCGATAAGACAATTTCTTTCAGAGGTTTGTAAGCTGACGTTCTTCGTGTCGTCTGCAGGCGGATTTATGATCTTTGGTCTTGTTATGGCGGCATTCAACTACGTTATAACGGCAATAAACAACAAAGCGTTTTCCAAAAAGGTTTTGCTTGATATGAAGGCGCCTAAAGCGGAAGACGTAAAGGAGGCAGAGTAATATGAGTATTACGCAAATTCTCTCTATAGTTGTAGCAGGGTTGCTTACGAACAATATCGTACTTTCGCAAACTTTGGGTATTTGTCCTTTCCTTGGTGTAAGCAAAAAGACAGATTCTGCTGTGGGAATGGGCTTTGCGGTGACGTTCGTGCTCCTCATTGCATCCGTTGTTTGTTGGGCTTTGTATACGTATGTATTGCTTCCGTTAGAAATAGAATACCTTCAGACGATAGTATTCATTCTTATTATCGCGGTACTTGTTCAGATTTTAGATATCGTTCTAAAAAAATTAAGTCCCTCGCTTTATAATTCTCTTGGCGTATATCTTGCGCTTATTACAACAAACTGCGCAGTGCTGGGAACGGCAAACGTAGTAATAAACGACGGGCTTGGAATTATAGAAACTATTATTCATTCGGTATCCGTAGGTCTTGGTTTTACTCTCGCGCTTATTTTGATGGCTGGAGTAAGAGAAAGAATAGACAATAATTCGGCTATTCCCAAATGTTTCAAAGGTCTTCCCATAGCTCTTGTGACGGCGGCTCTTATGTCAATGGCATTTGCAGGATTTGCAGGCTTCAGTTTTTAAGGAGGGTAATTTATGAACGGAAATATATTTATGTTATACGTATTCCCAGCCCTCTTAATTGCGGTTATATCGGGAGTGCTTGCGTTTTTGCTTGCATACCTTGGTAAAAAACTCGCGGTAAAAAAGGACGAAAGAATTGACAAAGTAAAAGATTGTCTAGCGGGCGCTAACTGTGGAGGCTGTGGTTATGCAGGATGCGCGGCTTTTGCCGAGGCTTTAGTAAAGGGCGAAACAACTCTTGATAAATGTTCGGCAACCGACGTTGAAAGCAAAACGGAAATAGCAAAAACTTTGGGTGTGGAAGTAGGAGATACAACTCGAACAATAGCAGTCGTTCATTGTATGGGCGGTGATGCTTGTGGTGTTAAATACACCTATCAGGGCTATTATTCGTGTGAGAGCGAGGCTCTTTTGTCGGGCGGAAACAAGGCTTGCGCCTTTGGATGTTTAGGTCTTGGAACTTGTAAGGCGGCATGTCCTTACGATGCTATTTCGGTAACTGAAGGAGTGGCAAAGGTTGATTATAAAAAATGTCGCAGTTGCGGTGCTTGCGTGGTAAAATGCCCCAAGCTTCTTATCGATAGAATTCCGGCAACCGCTAAAGTATACGTGGCTTGCTCTTCGCATTGTAAAGGTAAAGACGTAATAGGCGCTTGCAAAAAAGGTTGTATAGGATGTACGAAATGCGCAAAAGTTTGCCCAAATGGTGCAATAACAATGCAGGAAAACTTGCCTGTGATAGACTATAGCAAGTGCACGGGTTGCGGATTGTGCAAAGACAGTTGTCCGAGAAAATGCATACTTTCGTTTCCAAATGAGAAATAAGTAAATAATATTATCAAAAACTAACGTTTTTTTCAAAATTTCAACACAAAAACTGTATAAGATAATACTTGTACGGTTTTTTATTTTTCTTTAATAAAAAAGTTGATTTCATTCATATTACAGGCGTAATTAGCATACTTTTATTACAGTAGAAAAAAGAAATATGCAATCGCCACGATAAGTCATATTTCGACAAAATCGAGCCTTGCAAATTGAGAATTACGTGTTATAATAGGAGTGTTCTTAAGAATGAAATTAATTATAATAAAAAAGAAAACGGTAGCAGTTATTTCGGTACTTCTAACGGTGTTGATTGCTTTTGTAATTGGATTTACGACGTTTACGTCAGCTCAAGCCGAACCGAGAAGAACGCCTATCTATTGCGTAAAAACCGATGAAAAAAAGGTGGCAATTTCGTTTGATGCATGCTGGGGCGCGGACAAAACGTTGGAAATTTTGTCAATGCTGACCAAGTTTGACATAGTAGCGAATTATTTTTGTGTATCCTCGTGGGCGGAAAAGTATGCCGACAAGCTTAAAACCTTATCCGATAGCGGTAGGGTGGAGGTGGGAACACATTCGGTTACACATTCGCACATGTCAAAAATGAGTAAATCTCAAATAGAAAACGAGCTAACTCAGTCAAGTAATATTATAAAAAATATTACGGGTAAACAAGTTACGCTTTTCAGACCGCCTTACGGAGAATACAACAATACGTTGATAGATGTATCTTTTAGTTTGGGATTATATCCTATTCAATGGGACATCGATTCATTGGATTGGAAAAATTTATCCGCAAACGAAATGGCAACACGTATACTTTCGCGCGCAAAAGAAGGTAGTATAATTCTTATGCATAACGACGGTAAACATACGGTAGAAGCCTTACCTCTTATTATTATGGGGCTTAAAAACAAAGGCTATACCTTCGTGTTTATATCGGATCTCATCTACAAAGATAATTACACAATTGACAGCACGGGAAGGCAGATACCTACCGAATGAGGGAGAACACATGGAAAACACAACGACAAACACAAACAAAGTATTTATTATGGGCGAGGTTGTATCAGAACCGGTATTTAGCCATGAAATGTATGGCGAAAGCTTTTACGAATTTAACGTATCGGTAAAAAGATTGAGCGGACAAAACGATACCGTTCCGGTAACCGCATCCGAAAGACTATTCGGTAAAGAAAAGCTGAAAGTAGGAGATAAGGTTGCAATCAACGGACAATTCCGAAGCTATAATAAATTAGTCGACAATAAAAGCAAATTGATGCTCACGGTTTTCGTTAAGGACTTTTTGCCGTACGACGAGAACGCTCAAAATCCAAATGATGCTCAGCTTACAGGTTACGTTTGCAAACCGCCAGTATACAGAACGACACCGTTTAACAGAGAAATTTGCGACGTATTATTGGCAATAAACCGCAGTTATAAAAAATCCGATTACATTCCTTGTATTGCTTGGGGACGAAACGCAAGATTTTCTCAAGATTTGGAGGTCGGCTGTCAGATTACCGTAAGCGGTAGGATACAAAGCAGAGAATACACCAAAAAGATAGGCGAAATAAGCGAAACGCGAGTTGCTTACGAGCTTTCTATAAGCAAGATTGTATGTGTAGGCAAGGAGGAAAACGAAGAAAGCGCTCAAACGGAAATAGAAGAACAGGCTCAGTAATAAAAAAGCTCTACCAAAAAAAAGAGTGATGTTTTTAGCGGAGAATTTGAAAACTCTACTAAGTGCGAGCATCGCATTTATCTGGACAAATACAGAATGGGCTAAACCCAAACCCTTATACAATCAGAAAGAGAGAACAAAACGGTTTATCGTCGAAATGTTCTCTCTTTTTCTGTTAGTGAAGTTTTCGCTGCCGCGAAAGTGAAGTTGCTATGCAGTGAAGTTTGTGCTACGCACAAGTGAAGTTAAGTTTGCCCATCACTTCGCCATCAGGCGAAACTTCACTCACAAAGTGAACTTCAC
>JAGAPA010000027.1 GCA_017623455.1 Clostridia bacterium
CCATAAAGAGTTAAAATCATACGATTTTGGTTCTTTTTTCTTTGTTTTTAAGCTGTACAAAAATGAGCTTGATTTTTCGCGTTATGGCATGGTATAATAAAAAAGACGTAGAGGGAGGAATTGGGTATGCTGTACAGGAAAATGCGGAACGTGATGATTTTCAAGGATACGCAGGACAGATGCTTTAAGGGCGAGCTTTTGGAGAAGATCAAGGCTTCGGTAAAAGAACAGGTGGCTATCTTGCAAGGAGATAGTATAACGGTGCCTTGTCCCAAGAATGTAGAAAAGGCAAACGTGGTAGTCAGCACGAAGCGAACGCTTGAGGCGGCAGAACCGTATGCAAGACAGGGAAAGAAGGTGTGTGTGCTTAACTTTGCTTCGGCAACAAATCCGGGCGGTGGAGTAAAGAACGGTTCGTCTGCTCAGGAAGAAAGTATTTGCAGATGTTCTACCCTTCATCCGTGTTTAGATATTGACGAGTGTTGGAAGGTTTTTTACGAGCCACACCGCAAAGCCAACGATCCGCTTTATAACGACGATTGCATTTACACGCCTTCTGTTTGCGTTATTAAAAGCGATACGGACTATCCCGAACCGCTTGAAAGTGAGCTTTATTGGAACGTTAACGTGATTACCTGCGCCGCGCCCAACTTAAGAGAAGAACCAAGCAATGAAATGAATCCGCATGCAGGGGATAAGAAAGCGGACGTGAGCGAAACGGAGCTTGAAAAACTGCTGACTGCTCGAATCCGCCGTATTTTCGACGTTGCCGTGTCTTTTGGGAACGAGGTGCTTATCTTAGGTGCGTTTGGTTGCGGAGCGTTCAAAAATCCGCCCACGCTTGTCGCAAAGGTTTTCAATACCGTTATGCAGGATTATCTGTATCACTTAAAAACTATAGAGTATGCGGTGTTCTGTACAGAGCGTGAAAAAGCGAATTATATAGCATTCAAAAATTCCATGATGTAGCGAAAACTGATATACGTATACAAGAAAAACGGTTATCTGTGTGTTTGCAGATAACCGTTTTACGTTATTTACCAAGCATAAATCTATATTTAATTTCCGCGATTTCCCAATCCGTTTGATTGTCTACGTCCTGAACCTCGGTTTCGGGCATAAACATGGGAACGGTTTTTTCAAAGACTTTTTTATCGCCCATATCAAAGTATTTTTTGTCGTAGAAGTAGAATTGTCCGCAATCGTGATAAAAAGGTTCTAAGTCCTGAGAGCGGAAGTTTGCGTACTCGGGGAACTTAAACTTAAGCACGTCGTCTGACAATACGAATCCGCGTTGAGGGGGAAAGGAGAACTGAACGACGGGACATACCCTGTACGCCTGTTTTTCGCGAAGGAGAGCGAAGCAGTCCTTAAGCTTTTGCGCGGTAACGAAGGGAGCGCAGGGATAGATGCAGGCAAAGTAATCGATCTTTTCGCCAAGCTCGTCGTATTTTTGCAAAACCTCTTCCAAAACGTCGCGCGTGGTTGCGAAATCGTTTGCGGTTTTTGCAGAGCGCATAAACGGAACCTCTGCTCCGTAGCTACGCGAAATCTGCGCAATCTCCTCATCGTCGGTAGAAACCATTACGTGATCGAAAATTCCGCTATCAAGTGCGGCTTGGATAGAGTATGCGATTATGGGTTTTCCGCAAAAATCCTTAATATTTTTTCTGGGAATTCTCTTGCTTCCGCCTCTTGCGGTAATAATTGCAATTACACTCATTTTATATTCTCCTTCAATGTATTTACTGCCTGTTCAAATTCTTCCATAGACGACGGAACGATTATTTTTTCGGGGTTGCGATAGATGGCTTTAAGCCTGTCCACGATAGCCATAAGCTCGTTCATTTCCTCTTCCGTTTTCTCATAGCCTACAAACTTTACGGTAAAAATAACGGTCGGCTCTGCGTCAAGTATCATTTTGGGATTCATGGCGGCGGTGGAAATTGTGGAAACGAGAATCTTGTTCTCGATATCTATTGCGCTCATCAGTATCTCAAACGGGCATTTTGCCGTATACGCAGGCACTTTTTCGTTATACGGAATAACGGTGGTGTGCGGATGCATTTTAACAACGAAGTTGTCTTGCCCGAAAGCTTCCGTCAAAATGTTTGCCATCTTGCATTGATTTTCCGTAATAATACTGTTCTCCAAGTACTGGTCAAACATTATTACGGGTTTGTCGATATCCTCAATCTGAGGGAAACTGTTTTTGTAAATTTTGCGGATAATGGGATTAAGCGCGTTGAGCTCGGGACGAATTTTAACCACTTCCATTTCCTGAACTCCCAAGCGGAGCATGTCGGGACGGTACACGTAAACCTTTTTGCTCTTGCTCACCACCTCTTCGCCGATAAAGAGCTTGAAAGCGGTGCGTTTTAAGAAGCTTTCCTTTCTTGCAAGAAAATCATAGGTGTACATCCCCTCTTCCAAAAGTGTGCGTACGGTGTCTTTGCTCTTTAAGGTCTGACACGCAAGTCGTGTGGGAAAGTCCGGATAGCCTATGCAGATCTCATCGTAGTGCTTTTCTATTTTCGGGAAGTCCTTCAAAAGCTTTTTCTTGGACAGGGCAAGCCCCACTTTTTTAAGCGCGTTCTTAACCCCTTCACTCTTATTGCGGGTGGTCAGATGAAAGTTGTCTATCTCGCCCGTCCATACGTAAACGTCTTCAAAAATCTTTTCCTCTCGCAGTTTTTCAAGATCGAAAGTGCTGTCAAGCAATTGCATTGCGCACAAAAGATCCGATTTTACGCTTGGATCGTTAAGCTGAACGGTTATTGCGTTCATGAACTGATATACGCTTGTAACAATAAAAATTCTCATAAAACGTCCTTACTGTTTTTTCTTATTATACCATAAATTACAAATCTTTTCAATAATATAGTTATAATAAATTGCAAATTTTTGCTAAATGTGCGGTTTTTAGGTGTAATAACAGGAATATTCGGCGTTGAGGATAGAGAGGTTACTTGGTATTTGGTGGAGGTTGGGAGTTGTAAGAAAAATCACCGTATTGTCACGGTGATTTGGTAGTATGATTAGTAAGTTTTTTACGCGAAAAATTCGCTTTCGAGCATTGCGCACAAGCAGTGGTACACGGGTAGGTGAAGCTCTTGGATTTTGAATGTTTCAGTTTCGGGAACTGCAATCGTAACGTCGCAAATTTCTCTAAGCTTACCGCCCTTTGCTCCTGTAAAGGCGATGGTGTTCATAAATTTGGCTTTTGCAACCATTGTAGCGTAAACGCAGTTTTTTGAGTTGCCGGATGTGGAGAGTGAGATAAGGCAATCGTTTTTGTTTCCAAGACCGTATACCTGCTGAGCAAAAGCCGTTTCCCATGACCTATCGTTTGCAAAAGCCGAGATTATGCTTGTTTGCGATACGAGCGAAATTGCAGGGAGCGCGCCCTCCAATTTTTCCACAAGCTCCTTACCCCCGTCGTAAAGAGCGAGTGTGGATGCAAAGCTCTCGTCTACCGCTCTTTTCATCTTAAAGGACTTAAGCAGTTCGCCCACTATATGTTCGCTGTCCGACGCGCTTCCGCCGTTTCCGCAGCACAAAACCTTACCTTTGCTTTCGTAGGTTTTATAAAGAAGTTCAAATGCTTTTTCTATATCGCTTTTGCACGTGGTAAGCTGTGGATAACGAATGAAAAGCTCGTTAAAAATATCTTGCGTAAGTGTTTTCATAATCTTTTCTCCTATAATGTTTTTGCTATGGCGATTGCTGCAAAGTCGCCCACGTTCTCACCGATTTTGGCAGGCAGAACGGAGCAGACAGCTCTCGATTGGTCAATGCTTTCTCTTTCTAAAACAGGGGTAAGCAAAGGCATAAACAGGTCGTAGTTGCGCATAAAAACTCCGCCTGCCACTATTACCTCGGGGTTGAATAAATCAATAAGGATGCTTATGACGTGTCCGAACTTTTCTGCGCTTTCTCTTACGATAGACGTAAAAAATTCATCGCCTTTGCGTGCTTTTTCGAATACCGTTTTAGCCGAAATTGTACCGTCCAAGATTATACCGCGCTCTTTTGCCCGAATGATGGCAAGATTTTTTATGCCGTTTCCGCTACAAAAGCCCTCTGCAGAGCCTGCCTTATTAAAGCCTACGGGACCGTTGTTTGCAAGTCTTACGTGTCCGATCTCGCCTGCGTTTCCGTTAGTGCCCGAGTACAGCTTACCGTCAAGTATTAGCCCTGCCCCAAGCCCCGTGCCAAAGGTCATAAATATCATATTCTGCGTGCCTTGTCCTGCTCCAAACAGCCACTCGGCAACCGCGCACGCGTTCGCATCGTTTTCCAGTTTTGAGTAAAGCCCAAATTCGTCTGCGATATATTTAACAATCTCAAAGCCGTGCCACCCTTTTGCGAGATTGGGAGGACAAACGATAATTCCGCGCTTGGAGTCAAGCGGACCTCCGCACGAAATTCCCGCCTTTTTTACGGCGTACTGTTCTTTCCAACTCAAAACGAAAGGAGCGAGAAGCCCCAGCGTTACAATGGGAGAGTCTTGTGTTTTTACCTCTTCGCGATGTAAAATTTTGAGCGAAGTCCCGTTCACCTCGCCAAGCGATACCGCGCACTTAGTTCCGCCAATGTCAAAGCCGATATAGTATTCCATAGTTTTTCCTTATAAATTAGTATGTAAAAATTATATCATTAAAACCGTTACGTGTCAATAAGATATTTGTTTTGGATAAAAATTAGCGCATGATTGTCAAAAAAACGCTAACTAAATCGTCTAATACTATTGCACTTGAACGTAAAACGTGATATACTAAACGTGATATGCGAAAAAACGGAGAGAAAACGAAATGAATGAAAAACAATATCTTGCAAAAAGCGAAAACGAAATGAATTATACGGTTTATTATCCCGAAAATTATGAAGATTTACCCTTGCTTGTCTACCTGCACGGAGCAGGTGAGCGTGGAGGTGAATTGTCGCACTTAACAAGACACGCTATCCCCAAACTTGTACATGAGGGCAAAGAATTTCCTGCGGTAATACTGTGTCCGCAGTGTCCAAAAGAATACGTTTGGGATAACGTTACCGCAATGCTCAAAGCTCTTATTGACAAGATTGCGTATGAGTATAAAATCAAGAAAGACCGCATTTGTATAACGGGCTCGAGTATGGGCGGATACGGTACTTGGATGATGGGGCTTGCGTACCCCAACTTCTTCTCGGCTATAGGTCCGATTGCAGGAGGCGGAATGTCCTGGCGAGCAAGAAATTTGCGCAACACGCCCGTTTACGTTGTTCACGGCAAAAAGGATACCACAGTGCCGATTGAGTGTAGTGAGCTTATGGTAAGCGAGCTTAAAAAACACGGCGGAGAGGTTGAGTTTCTCGTTCTTAGTGAGCATGGGCACAATGACGGCATAAATTATGCGTACAGTAGTACCAATCTTATCGAATGGTTGCTGAGTAAGCGTAGAACAGACTTTACTCCCATTCCCGATGTCTGCTCCGAATATTTCTAAAAACAAAAAGCCACGCTCCAAACAAAGAGTGTGGCTTTCTATATTGCCGTTATCGGTAAATAAATCGGGGAAATACTATGCAAGCAGTAAATATTTGCCGTTATCGGCAAATATTTATCAAATTAAAGAAAAATGCTTGAATTTATTGCCGATAGGTGGTATAATAATATAAAAGGAGTGCAGTATGGAATTTTTATCGGTAACGGAAATGGCAAAGAAATGGGGATTGTCGGAAAGAACTGTCAGAAATTATTGTGCTCAAGGCAAAATTGACGGAGCTTTTTTGACGGGTAAAACATGGAGTATTCCAAAGGATGCAAAAAAGCCGGAAAAGCTTAAAAAGGCAACGCTGTTAGACGTGCTGATGCGTGAAAAAGCAAATAAGGTGTCAGGGGGGATATATCACAAGGTTCAGATAGAGCTTACTTATAACTCCAACCATATAGAGGGAAGCAAGCTTACGCACGATCAAACCCGATTTATTTATGAAACGAACACCGTGGGCGGAGAGTCGGACACGCTGAGAGTGGACGATATCGTTGAGACGGCAAATCATTTCAGGTGCATTGATATTATTATCGAAAAAGCCCTAAAGCCTATAACCGAAAGTCTGATAAAAGAGCTTCATTGGACGTTGAAAAACGGAACGAGTGATAGTAGGCTTGAGTGGTTTAACGTGGGGGAATATAAGAAGTTGCCCAACGAGGTGGGAGGTATGGAAACGACAGAGCCTCAAAAAGTGAGTGAAGCTATCAGGGAATTAATTGCAGAATATAATGCGATAGAGAAGAAAACTTTGGATGATATTATTGATTTTCATTACAGGTTTGAAAAGATTCATCCATTTCAGGACGGAAACGGGAGAGTTGGTAGACTTATACTTTTTAAGGAGTGCTTAAAGTACGATATTATTCCGTTTGTCATTGACGAGCATTTGAAATTCTATTATTACAGAGGACTTAGTGAGTGGAAAAACGAGCGTGGTTTTTTGAGAGAAACCTGTATGCTTGGGCAAGATAAATTTAAGATTTGGCTTAATTATTTTAATATTAACTACCGTCAATAGAAAAAACAATATATTTCTAAGCACCAAAAAGCCACGCTCCAAACAAAGAGTGTGGCTGGTTTTTTGTAATGTTAATTTGTTTTACGGCTTTATTTCAAGAATATCATCTGCTGAAATATTCAGATAATTGCAAAGCTTGGATAACGTAGATAGCGAGGGCTGAATACGTCCCGACAGGTACTGCGAAATTGTGGGATTTGACACCCCGATAGCATTTGCAATTTCGGTTTTGCTTTTACCCGACTGTTCAATCTCTCGCCTGATGTTTTCCGATATTTTAATGTCTAATGAATTTTCCACATTTACTGTAATTACGGTCTAAGGCCGCTGCCTCCCTGAAGGGTGATGGTTTCGCCTGTTATAAAGGAAGCGTCGTCCGAGCAAAGGAATGTGCAAACAGCACCAACGTCCTTTTCGGGGTCTGCAAATCTGCCCATAGGCACGCCCTTGATGGTCTGTTCGTATCTTTCGGGATATTCTTCCTTAAACTTCTTTAAGCCCTCGGTCATAGCGAGCGGACAGATTACGTTTACACGCACTCCGTCGGGAGCCCACTCGGTTGCCGCAACACGAGAAAGACCTCTAATGCCCTCTTTAGCAGCTGCGTAGGACGATTGAGCAATACGTCCGAACAAGCCTGCGCCCGATGCAAAGTTGATTACGCAACCCTTGGTTTCCTTAAGATAGGGGAACGCTTCACGCATATAAAAGAAGGTAGCATATATACCCGAATAGATTGCAAGGTCAATATCTTCCTTGGTGTGGTCGATAAGCATTTTGCCCGAAGAAGAAGCCTGCGCGTTGTTGATAACCGCGTCGATTTTGCCGAACTTTTCTACGGTTTTTGCAATAACGTTCTTAATTGCGCCCTCGTCCGCACCGTCAGCAACAACGGGCAAAACTTCCGTGCCGTAGGCTTTTTCAAGCTCTTCTTTAGCCTTCAAAAGTGTAGACTCCGTTCTTCCGGTGATGACGAGCTTTGCGCCCGACTTAGCAAAAGCGGTGGAAAGACCGAATCCGATACCTCTTCCGCCTCCTGTAATGATTACAACTTTATCTTTCAAACAAATCATAATAAATCCTCCTGTAAGATTGTTTACCGTATTATTTTATTATAAAAACCGATATATGTCAATAGCAAAATGAAAAATAGTGGAAATTTTATCTGATTTTGACAAAATTTCATTAAAATCGTGCTAATTGCAAAAACGTCGATGAAAGCAGAAATGAGTGTAAAAAAAAATTGTGTGTTGACAAAAAGAAAATGAAATGTTATAATTTTTTTAAGTTACCGCCAATAAAAGCGCGTGCTTGAGTGTATAAAGAGTAGGAAGGGATAAAATGGACTTTACAAAATACATTCTCAGCTTCAAAAACGGGGATTATACTTGTTTCGACGAGTTTTACAAGCTTACGTCAAAGCAGGTCTATTTTACTGCGCTGTCTGTTTTAAGAGATAGAGCCGGAGCTGAAGATATAATGCAAGACACGTACGTATCGTTCCTCTCTTCAATCAACAACGTTAAAAGCGAAAACGTTTTAGCTTACCTGTGCGTCATTGCGAAAAACAAGAGCATTAACAGAATAAGAAAGGACGATAGAACCGTGTTTTCCGAGGATGCTCTGCTTGCGCAAAAGATTGAACCAAACGAAGGCAACGGAGGCTTTGAGGAGATAATATCATTGCTTGACGATAGTGAAGAGCGAGAGATAATAACTTATCATATAGTGTTGGGTTTTAAGTTCAGAGAGATCGCAGGGATCTTAGACAAGCCTCTTGGAACGGTATTGTGGAAATATAACAGAGCGCTTGCAAAACTACGCAAAAAGGCGGATAAATTTATATGAAAAATAAAGATTTGAAAAATTTAATAAGGAGTAAAGCGGACGAGGTTGTTATTGCTGACAAAAGCGCAGAAATTTTACAAGTCGTGAAAACCGCACCCGTAAGCCCACCTGTTACGGAGCAAAACGCTATGCCGAAGCAGTCTAAAAAATCATTTTTCGCAAGGTTTGCAATAGCTGCCGCCGCAGTAATAGTGCTTGCCGTTGCCGTCGTATTGCCGTTTGCGTTAAGTCCGCAGGGAGGTGGAGCTACTCTTACAAAAACGCAACAGGTTATGTCCAAGGAAGTATTTGCGCTTGGCAACCTCTTAGAAAAAGAAAGCTCCGCGCTTTCCGCCGTTGCTGACAGTACGGATTCTCCTGCAGACGAGGTGTTCGACGCTATTGCAAAAAAGATCAACGGTTATTTGTTGTCGGCTGACGCATTTCTCTCTTCTTCCTCGCTCTCGGCAAAATACGAGGACAATACGGACGTAAGCTTTGCCGACTACGCAAAAAAGCTTACCGTATCGTATACGGACAGTGATGCTTACAGCGTTGCCTACAAGCTATATTACAACGAAGCGGAAAGTGGAGCGAATACCGTAACGGTGGACGGAATAATGGTGCTAAAAGATAAGAGCTTTGACGTTTGGGGCGAGTGGGAAAACGAAGACGACGAAGTGGAAATGGAGCTTAGAGTCTATCTTGACGAGTTCAGGTATTTCAGTATAGAAAACGAAACCGAGATAAACGAGAACGAGTACGAATACGGATATTATGAGTTTGGCTTCTTAAGCTACGGCGTGTCGTTGTCGGTAAGTAACGAAAAAGGCAGAAAGCAAATAGAAATGGGAATTACAGAGGGCGGTATGGAAACCGAGATTACGTTCGTTTACGGCAAAAACGTTATTCACGGCTCGTACGAAAATCCCATCTTTAAGACTGATTTTGATATTCGTCACGAAAACAATACTTACGAATATGATTTTGGGTTGGAGTTGAAAATTTCGTTAAAGAAATAATAAAGCAAAATTGAAGAATAATCGGGTTTTGTAAAGCCCGATTTTCTTTTGCAAAAGGCTCTGACACAACAGTAGGTTGATATTTCAAGCGTAACGCTTGACCTAAAATAGTATGTTATACAAAGAAAAGTACAAACTTTAGTGGGTTATTGAATTTTGGTATGATTTATAGCTTTTTAGTACCGCTACGAAATACAGCGTGTTTTGTTCGGTTACAGACAATGCAGGTAATAATTTAAATTATTATATTTAGAGCAAAAGTGCTTACAAAATTTGTGTTATTGTTTTGCTAAATAACAATATTGGGAGTACGCCTGCGTACCGCCCTTACAAGAACACTTGTCTTTCTTGTGTTTTTCTCGTCAAAACATAATAATATTTATCAACCATTTGTTGTGACATAGCCTAAAAAAAATTAAAAAAAAATTTTCAAAATCACCAATAAAAACAATTCTATGCTTGTCTTATAGGTAAAGAACGCAAAAACAAACGCAAATGCGTATCTATATAAAACACAACTTGGAGGTAAAATACTATGAAAAAAATTAAAACTCTTGCACTTTTGCTTATAACCTGCATCTTCACCCTTTCGTTGGGTGTGTTCGTAGGTTGCTCGTCTGCTCCTGCAAAACAGGAAAACCTTACTGCTTTAGAACATTCCACAATAAGCGCTGTGGGAATTTTTAATTCCTCTACCACGTCCGTTCAGACCGTATCTGCAGAGGCTGGTGTAGGTAAGGCGTACGATCTTTCGTTTGGCGGATTTGAGGATGTGATAAGCAAAAACTTATCAATTGCTTATATTACCGCAAATAACGGTGTTGTAAAAAGCGAGGTTACCGCGTCGGATAAGGAAGGCTATGAGTACAAGTACACCGTTAGCGTAACCGGCAAGGACGGCGAAAAGAAGGATTATACTTTCCACTACAACGTAACCGACAGAAACGGTAAAGAGCAATTCGGCGAAGGTATTGTGGAGATTAACGGCGTAGAGTTTTCCATTAAGAGCGAAAGCGAGATCAAAGACGGAGAGGAAGAGTATACCTTTACCATCAGCAAAGGCGAAAACGCATACGTTGTTGTAGAGCAGGAGATCGAGAACGGCGAGCACAGCTTTGCTTACAGTGCGTATATCAACGGCTACAAGGTGTTTGAAACCGAAACCGAGTACGAGATTGACCGTAACGGCAAGATTGAGATTGGCTACTCCATCGAGATTGCAGGCGTGGAGTTTGAGTATTCCTACAATTTCGTTACCGAAAATGACGTAACTTATGCAAAAGTAGAAATCGAGATTGACAAAGATAACAGCGAGAGAAACCTTTCGTTCAAATTCAGAATTGATACTTCAACAAACGGTGCAGTGCAGTTTGTTCCCATACAATAAAAAAATCCATTAAATCTCTTCCCTTTATTAAAGCACTGCAACCACAAAACACGGCAAGCTTACGGAATTAAGCCTGCCGTGTTTTACTTTGTCATAAAAAATGTTATACGTATGCGAGAAAACCGTATGAAAGGCGAGATTGAATTATCCGATTTTTCCGTTTTTACCCTTTACCGCAAGTTTTTTAATAAACGAGTCAGGATTGATAATCGAGCCGTTTTCGAGGTCTTGATCTGAAAACGAGGCAAGATATATTTCTTCTTCTTGGTAGCGGTTAAAATCGTATGCAACGTACACTCTTCCCTCTTCCGTAACGCATCCTGCCGGGTATGATACGCAGTATCTTTCGTCAAGAAGAATCGAGGGGGTAAAGGTGTTGCATTCGTCGGTGGAGATAAATGCCGTCATATAAGAGCGAGCCTTTGTGTTATTATTGGTCACGAGCAGATAATTTCCGGAGGGGAGTTTTGCAAGATAACTTCTGGCACTGGTGTGATCCATTAGTTTTTGCGGTTGTGTCCAGCTTTTTCCACCGTCGTAGGATACGGTTTTTGCGATGTAACTGTCGCACCTTATGATCATAAACAAGCTACCGTCTTTTCGTTCCACTATTGCGTTTTCGTCAAATATTGAGTTGTTATCTCTAACTCCGCCTACGTATCTATAACTTTCTCCGTTGTCCTCAGATTCGTATATTGCGGATTCTCCCCAAAAAGGATAAGAGTGAATAGTGTTTTTCCAGCGGTGCCAAATGCTTACGGGCATAAGAATATTGCCGTTTTCTTTCGTTATCGGAGGTGTTGCAAGAACTCCGTCACACAAACGCTTGGGTGAAGTGTAGGTATAACCGTTGTTAGTGGGCAAAATTTTTGTGCACCAAACTCCGCCACGTCCGTCCCAGTGCTCGTACGATTGAGCCCAAAAATGACGCAAAGCCCCGTCTTTTCCCACCCATAAAATCGGCTCGTGCAAGCGTACCGAATCTGCGTGGTCAAAAATAAACAGAGGCTTCCAGTTTTCTCCGTTGTCCTCGCTAACCATAATTGCGTTGTAGTTGTTAGGCTCTTCATCTCCGCCATAGTTATCTCCCGAAAACGTGCAAAAAAGTTTTCCGTATGCTTTGCAAACACAGGGCGCAGATTGCCACTTGCGTTTTTCTGCCGAAAAGTGATCGCTTTCAAAAGCGTCTACTCCGTAAATTTGGGGCGGAAGCATAGAGCAGTTAACGTCTGTTGATAACGAATTTTTCGTGTAATTAACCTTATTAAGGTATGCATGTGGCGTTTGCATTGCAAGTTCTAAATTCTTGCGGTTTTTGACAACGTTTTCTTGCAAAATTCCAAAGTCAGAGCCTGCCGAAAGCATATTAATGTCAAAGTTTGCCCAATACGTAAGTGTTTTTTGCCTCGTATCGCCCGTAGACAAACCTATATACTTGTTTGCCTTTTTCAAAATATCTATACTGCGTTTTATGAGCGAGGTGGTATTTTCGTTAAATACCTCACAAAGTTCGTTAATAGAACCCGATAAATCGTTAGGTCCAAAAATGTAGCCGTCAATAAATTCATTCTTTACGATTTCCTCTAAGTTTTCCACAGTTTCGATATGCTCTATCTGTATAAATCTGCAAAGGTTATCTTTGGTGTTTTTCACATAGTCCATAACGTTATCTTTCCCAAAACCCACCGCGTTCATTGGGCCAAAACCACGTGTGCCGTAGGGAGGATAGAGTGTGGATGCAATAAGTCTGTTTGCTTCTTCCACGGTTTTTACCATTGGGAAAATTATTCCGTCTACGCCCATTTCGAGCACCTTTTTGGTGTACGTCAGATCGTCTTGCGGAACTCTGACTATAACGGAAGTACCACCAGCCTTTATTGCGATTATGTGAGCCATAAGGTTTTCGAGCGACAGATAACTATGCTCTAAGTCTATCCAAATAAAGTCATATCCCGATTGTCCTACAATTTTTGATACGGCAATATCGTTAAGATTTACGTGCGTGCCAATCGTTTTTTGCATATTTTTGATTTTGTTTTTCATAATTCGACGTTCTCCTAAAAAAGATTGTACTACGATTTTACTACAAAATAAAAGAAAATAAAATTGCATTTTTTGCTTAAAAGATTGTTTTTATTGCTTTTTTATGTTAAGAGGTTGTTTTTTGTTTTGTTGTTATGCTATAATCAACGAAAGGAGTGCGAAGATGGGGTATATTGAGAATTTCGTAAAAAACGAGAATTTAGAGTTCAGGTACGTAAAAGGCAATACGCAGATTTATAACGAAATGCAGTTTCATCCGTATGTAGAGCTGTACTTTTTTATTGGAGGAAATGCAGAATATGTTAGCGATCATACAAGACAATTCTTAAGCCACTGTCAGCTTGTTATAATTCCGCAGGGTAAGTATCACTATTTTTCCGTGCCCAAAGACAGCGTAAGCGATTATGAACGGTGCGTAATTAACGTGCTTCCCGGTTTTTCATGCTATGCTCAGCTTGCAGATGCAATAAAGGATAAGGAAATACTTTCTTTTTCGCAAACGGACAGAATTGCGGAGCATTTTAATTATCTTATAAACAGTTATACCACCTTTTCCTCTGAGGATTTTGAGGTTGTGCTTGAGGCAGTTGTGAGGGATATTGTGTATCTTATCAAGTACGAAAAACCTAGCAAAGAAACGGAAGTGGTGCAAGGCGGATCGCTTGCGGTGGAGCTTGTGGATTATATTAACGAGCATTATACCGAAGCGATAAGCTTGAAGGATATTTCTGAAAAGTTTAATTACTCGGCTTCGTACTTGTTACATATTTTTAAGAAAAAGTACGGTATTGGCATTAAGAATTACGTCTTGCAAAAACGCTTGAACGCCGTTCGCTTGGATATTTTGCAGGGAGCAAAAATTCAAGAATCGAGTAGGAAGCATGGTTTTGGGGACTATCCGTCATTCTATAGGCTGTATAAAAAGACTTTTGGATGCTCACCTTCGGATAATGAAAAACAATAAAAACACGGTAAGCTTAAAAAATAGGCTTGCCGTGTTTTACTTTGTCATAAAAAATGTTATACGTATGCGAGGAAATTAAACAATATACGTAAATTTCAATCCTTTGAGTCAGTCTTTATGAGAGAATCATAGGAGATTGCTTCGCTTTCGCTCGCAATGACGTAGTGGTGGATTGCAAGGGTGTAGTGGCGGACTACAAGGGTGTAGTGGCGGACTACAGTGATGTGGGGGGATTAGCAGTGGTGTTAGTGTGTAAAAAACAATAGTGACGGTGGGTCTGCCCACTACGCCTGCGCATAGTACTTTATTTAGAAAGAGAAAATAAAGTAACCAATAAAGATTAAAGTTTTAATTTAGTTAAATTACAATAATGGGTGTGCGTCTTCGCACTGGAGAATTGTTAGTAAAAAACAAACAAAATAAATACGAGTCGTCATTGCGAGAAGCGAAGTGACGAAGCAATCTCTTTGTAAAAGTACCAACAATAACTTTTATCGAACTTTAGCAAAATTACAATAGTGACGGTGGGTCTGCCCACTACGCCTGCGCATAGTACTTTGTTTAGAAAGAGAAAATAAAGTAACCAATAAAGATTGAAGTTTTAATTTAGTTAAATTACAATAATGACTGTGGGTCTGCCCACTAGATTATTTCGAGCTCGTCGGGTGATGGCATGGGCGGATAGTCGTTATCCATGTTATCAGAATACCAGTACGCAACTGACGAGATGTCGTCTTTTAAGGGTAAGTATCTTCCACCGCTTCTCCAACCAAGCGCTTGAATGGTAACTTTGATATCTTCCTTAAAGTATATCGGGTCGTTTAAGTGCCAGCGGTACATATTAAAATAACGCGTAGCAAGATATCTTTGGTCAGTTTCGCATACTTTGTGAAGACCGGAGTAAGGCGTGGAAAATTCGGTATACGCGCCCTTTACGTCAAAGTTATACGCACCGCAAAAATAGTCTTCAGTACCCGTTCCGCAAATGGACGGGAAATCGCTGTCGCCGTCGAGGTAGAACTTAATTTCGCCCTCGCCCCACCAACCGTTGCTCTTTACACCCCAGTTCATATACGTGCCCACGTAGTGTCCGTTACCCTTTATTCCGTCAACAATGGTGTAGGGCTGTTTGTAAGGAAGCGGATTGGTGCGCCTGAACTGTGCGTGGAAGTACAGCGAGTCTTGTGGAATTTCCTTTTCTTCGCAGTCTATCTGATAGTAAATAGCAATGGGATCGGGAGAAATATTGTCAATTTCTACCTTAAAACCCTTAAAGTACGGCATTTCAAAATAGCAGTTCATGCCCTTTCGCGGATTATAACAAATGGGAAGTCCGTTGTTTTGACGGTATTCTCTGTTGTCCGCATTGCAGAAAAAGTCGGAAAGAGGAACGTGAACGGCAGGCTTGTCGTAGCCGTCAAAATAGATTTTCAGGATGAGCAAGCGTCCCGCTTTACTTCCGTCCGTTATCCAAAAGTGACGGATAGATCCTTGACCAACAACGTCTGCAAGCACGATTGTAGAAGACGGCTCTACGATATAGTAAGGGCTTACTTTCCAGCCCTGTCCCAAATCTCTTGAAGCATAAGAGCCCGTACCTTCCGTTGCTTTTCCGCCCTCACCCTTTTTTCCCGTAGGATTTTCGGGGCATATGGAAAAGGATTTTATGTTCTTTTTAGTAGTCAAATAATTTAACATTTTATTATCCTCCTTATCGATATTGTTGCAATTATATCAAAACGGGTGTATAATATCAATGATAAATATTGTTATTTATTTAACATTTCTTGTTGTGGGGTAAAAATGAAGATCAGCGAAATAAATCCGTATATCCGCTACGCGCGTCCGTCTGTTTTAAGTGAAAACGGACATTTATCGCTAAGAATTATTTATGACTACGAAATAATTTATATCGAAAGAGGAAGCTTATCGCTATTTTATAACGGAAAGAATTACGAGTGTGGAGCAGGTGATTTTATTCTGCTATGCCCGGGTGTGGAGCATAGCTTTAAGGTTGGTAAGGGCGGAGTGTCGCAACCTCATATTCACTTTGACGTAACGCACACCAAAAACAGCGAGCGTATTCCCATATCGTTTAAGAACAAAGACGCAATGAGCGAGCAAGAAATATCGGATATTGCTCCAAACGTGTTTGAGGGCTATATAAGTTCTCCTATTATAAAAGTGGAAAACAAAGCCGAGTTTTTATCCGCGTTTTATAGGGTTGTGGCAACGGATAATAAGGATGACGACCTTTGCAAAAAAGGACTGTTAATTCAGCTTATTTCAGCTATTGCAAAGAACAACTGCCCCGATATTTTTTCAAGCGAGGTTACTCAATCTCGGCTTGCAAGTCAAATCAAAGAGCATATAGATTCAGGCGCAGGGCTAAAGATGAGCTTGGACGAATTTGCAAGCTTTTTTGCTTATAGTAAGTTTTATCTGGAAAAAATCTTTAACGACGAGTTTGGCGAAGGTATAGTGTCTTACCGCAATAAAAAGCGTATGCAAACAGCGAAGCAAATGCTTAAAGAACATTCGGTAACGTACGTTGCTGACAATGCCGGCTACCAATCGGTATACGCGTTTTCAAGAGCCTATAAAACCTTTTACGGAGCATCGCCAACTAAAGATAAAAAGGGTATTGACAGATAAGGTTGCGTGTGCTATAATGTTAGTAACGATATGGAAAAGAGGTGTAAAAATGTCTAAATTATTGAGATATAAATGTAAGACTTGTAACAAGGTAGAAGAGTATGACTCGGCAGATTTTTGTCCCAAATGCGGTAACAAATTCGTAAACAGCGAAGGAATGGTGCAAATTTACCGTATGGGTTCTCCCCTCGGTGTAGCCGTAGGTTATGGAATTTATATTAACGGCGAGCCGTACGGACATCTCGGCAATACCGAAACGACCCGTATTCCGCTTGCGTACGGCACATACAATTTCCACTTTACCTGCGGAATGACAAGAAAGTGCAAGGATGTCAGCATTACCCTTTCTCCCGAAAAGCCCAAAGCGTATATCAAAGCACGCATAAAAATGGGATTTTGGACAAACACTATTATTGCCGAAGAGGTAAGCGAAAGCGATATGCCGCCTATCAAATAAGACTTCAAAAGAGATCAAAAACCGCAATACGTATATGCGTTTTGCGGTTTTTCTTTATGCTTTTTTTAGATTTTCCTAAAGTCTTTTATGCGGTGGAACGTTTGATAGTTACTGTCGTGGAAAGAGTGCGCGTCGTTTATTGCCGTTCTGCACAAATATATTATATCGTCGCCGTCAAACTCAAAGTCCACGTACTGAAAACCCACTTTCTCGGAGCTTTCGTGTCTATAGTCAAGTAGGTCCGTCGCTACTTCCCAATTATACAAATCGTCGGACACTAATAGTGAGAGAAGATTGCGAGTAATAAGGTTATCCCAGTTATAAATACGAGTTGCTACGGAGTAGTATTTTTTGCTTACCTCGTCGTACTTTATCATAAACTTAGACATGTGAGCGGGGAAGGGAATAGTGCGATAGAAGGTGAGCTGAGCTTCGGGATTGTTTTTATCAACCTCGTAAGCAATCGCCTTGCCCTTTACGCCAAATCTCATTACGTTAAGTAGCTTGTTTTCGGGCGAAACTACTATTGTGCCTTCAATCGTCATCATGCACAGCGGTTTGTCTTTAAGCTCCTCGTTAAATCTGTCAAACGGGCGTGGCTCGGTAAAGCTCCAATTTTCGGGAACGAGTAAATCGTCGCCTATGGCACAAGAGCCGACCATTGCGCTATGACACGTTTGTTTGTTGCCCCAAGCCCCCCACTCGAAAGTCGTATACAATCTGCCGTTATAAACAAGCTTATTTTGCGGATTGCAATGAATACCGTCATTGCCGTTTTTGCCGTTAGAACCGCGAAGTAAGCATACGGGCGCAGGGAACGTTTTTCCGCCGTCGGTAGACTTTGAAATCAATAAATCGCCGTATTCGGTAGAAGATGAAATCATATAAAGCTCGTTATTGTGGATAAACAGCTTGCCCCAAAAACAAGGCATAAGTTCGCTTACGTACTTCCAAGTTTCGCCGTTGTCGTCAGAGCGGAAAATGAGCGTTAGGTTTTGCGGATGTCCGCCGGCATAAAGGTCCATAGACGCAAGCAAGTATCCGTCGGGATGACGAACTAAAGAGGGAGAGCATAAATACCTTCCGGAAAACGCGTACGCTTCGTCGTCGGGATGTAAGTAATTTACGACAGTTCCCACACTTTTACCCGTTCTTGCAATACGTATGCGACTTTTTTTGTCATTACTCGTTACGTAGAACTCATAATCAGTATTCGTTTCAAGATTTTCAATAACAAAATAATCGTCGTTTGTTTGACCGATTTTTATAAATTCGCCCTCATTACGCATGCGGTAGAAAATTTCAAAATTGCTAAAATTATCCTTTAGCCACTCAAAGCGTATAGAGTGCTCGTAAGGTACGACACGGCAAATATAGATATCTCCCACGTTGTACAAAAACGGTCTGTAAGGCGCGTAACTCCACTTATTATATCCTTTCATAAATTCCTCCCGATATAGGTTTTTAGTAGGTGAAAATCAGTTTTCTATTTTTATATTATATCATAACGTCGCTAAAAAATCAATGTTCAAAACGGACAATATGATGTCAATTCCGGACAAGCTAAATCAGGAAAAGCCCCACAAGATAAATCACAACGAGGTGCAACGGGTAGAAGATATAGAACATATACTTAAGCTTCTTAGTTCCGCGTTTTCCGTTGTAAAGGGCAAGAAGAGGGAGTGCAAGCAACGCGTAAATCTGCACGCCCTGTATGTCTATAGCAAGCAGAATAAGCATTAATCCGCATGCGGCAAGCTTGCAGATTTTATTTGGCGCGTAGTAAATAAAAACAGGTAACAGCATGTCAAGGTAGCCGTAGTCTATTTCAAAGCCCTGTTTTGAAAAAATTGTGGGCATAATAAATGCAACGAACGTTACGAATATAAGCAATACGACACTAAGTACCACCTTAAAGACGTTAGCGTGCTTAATAATGCCGTCAATACTGAAAATCGTAATGATGGATAGAGAAAATGTAACGAGAATACTTTGATATAACGATTGCGTGGTAAAGTAAAATACGGCTTGACACAAAAGGGCAAGAGTGGCGATAAGCGGCAGGTAGCTTATACGGTTTTTCGTGTAATAGCACCCCTCCGCGATCATGTACGCAAACAACGGCAAAGCAAGTCTTCCGATTATTCGCAAGCTTTCAAGGTCAGGGAAAAGCTCTACGCCTATATGATCAATAAGCATAGACAGCATCGCAATTATTTTAAGTTGGTTGTTGCTAAAGCATCCTATTGTCTTTGAGGGCGCTTGCACGATAACGTTTGCCATAATTTCTCCAAAATCGATTATTATGCTTTATTATATCACATAAACTATCAGTTATCAACCTGTTTTATAAAAAAACTACGAACTAATAAAGCGTAAAAAACTTTATAGATCGTAGTTTAAGGGTTATGGTCATTTATTATTCCGTTTATTGTTTGAGTAATTTTAACTGCTTAATTATTCTTTGGTAACAGTAACCGTTCCGTTGCCGTCGTCGTTAAGAACGTATCCGTCCATAATCTTAGCGAAGAATTCAGCGGAAGTGGTGGAGCAGTTTTTGAACGTTCCTCTTTCTGCCTCGCCTGCAAATCCTCCGATAATAGCGGTTGCACCGTCTGCTACGGTTACAGTACCTGTTGCGGAGCAATTAGTACATGTAAGGGGCATATTTCTGTTGCCACCGTCAGCATTGATCGCGGTTGTAGAACCGATAAATCCGCCTGCTGTTGCACCGCCTGTTACAATATCAACGTCAGCACTGCAGCCGGTAAGCTTGTGACCGCCCTTACTGCTTTCGTTGTTGTTCCAGCCCGAGTCGGAGACGAATCCGCCAATAACCGCCGTCGTGCTTATAACGTTACTTGCATCGATTTTTCCCTCGGTCGTGCAGTTGTTTGCTATGGTGTGCGCGCCTGCATCACCGATAAATCCGCCAACGTCAACAGTTCCGCTTACAACGATATCAAGTCCGGTTACGTCACAGTTGTTGAACGTAGGCTGTCTGTGTCCTGTCTGAGTCTGACCTGTAAATCCGCCTACGGCACAATCTCCGTCTGTCTCGCTTACGGTAATCTTAAGCCCTTTAATATCAACGTTATCAATGGAAAGATCTTGGTCCATATTGCCGGAGAATCCACCGATAAACTTAGCTCCGCCCGTAGCGTCGATTTCAAGGTTTTCAACGGTACAGTTGCTTGCGCTCGTCCAGTTGAAGTATCCGTAAATTCCGCCTACCCAAGCATCTTTATTGGCTGTGGTTACCTTGCAGTCTACGATATGAACGTTGTTAAGTATGGAAGTATGACCGTTTGCTGCGAGAATACCGAAATACTGTTTGCTTGATGCCGTTCCTACAACGGAAGAGAGAGTAAGGTTCTTAACCGTTGCAGGGTACTGACCGAGGTTCTGAATAAATCCCGCTCTGCCAGCACTTCCGTCAAGAGTGAAGTTGCTTACGGTGTGATCTCCGCCGTCAAACGTTCCCGAGAACTGCTTGATGGGTGTCCATTGATTACCGTCAAGGTTTATATTGTAATCAAGAACAACGGTTTTGCCTGAAAAAGTATTTCCGCTTGCCGAAAGAACACTTAATCCTGCCAATTCTTCTGCTGTGGAAAGGGTGAAGGTCTTGTCGGTTGTGTTGTACCAGGAGGTGTCCGCAGTTCCGTCCCAAACGTCTTCGGGTTCGGGGTATTTGGCACCTGCGTCATAATTTTCGTCAAAACTGTCGCTCTCGGATGCAAGCTGCGTAGCCGCAAGGTATACGGAGAACGAAGAACCGATTTTAAGACCCTGATATTCGTTGCCTGCACTTTCCTGCATCTTGAGAACAAGAGTGATTGTATCGCTTGTCTTTGCTTCAAGTTCGCCTGCCGCGTCAAGATTTGCAAGAACGTCTTTAAGCGTTCCTATCTTTTTATCAGCAGGTATGCTTGCTCTGTCTGTGATCTGTACTGCAGGGTCTGCGTAATATACGTCAATAACCTCTGCAAGCTTGGAAACCTCGCCGTCTGCAACGATGCTTATGTTGTATTTAAGTGCAAGCGTGCCAACGTTCGAAATTTTGATATGCCTTGCTTCAGCGTAGCCGGGCTCCCACTTGTCGTTATTGAACATGGGTCCTGCGGATGCGTCCGTCCAAGTAGCACTTGTAGGATCGGTTTTACCGTTAGCCCATTCCATAGTTACGTCAAGTGTTCCCGAAGCAATGATGTTGCCACTGCTCGTAACAGAGTCCGTAAACCAAGCGAAGGTCGTGCCTGCAAACATTGCAAGGCAAGCAAAAACAGATACGATTGCCATAACCAAAGCTGATTTAATGCTTTTCCTTTTTGCCATTTTTTGTTTCTCCTTGTATAGATATTTGTTCATTGAATAATATATTCAGCGAACATTTGTATTAAAAATTATATCACTATACGCTTTTCGTGTCAACTAAATTTGACAATTTTTCTTTTTTATATAGATATTATTGCAATAAGATATTAAAAGCTATGCTATTTGTTCGCTGAATATATTATTCGGCGAATATTTTTTTGTGCAAATATTAAAATACAGCGAAATATTTTTTAATCAAAAGCCATATTTCTGACAAATTTTTAAGCTTATATAATACAAGTGCATAAAATAATAAAAGTACCGTTTTGGCGCATACGTATTACGCTAAACGGTACTTTTTTAATGTTTTTTAGCAGGTTTTTTATTTTGGACACAAAAGGCCATATTAAAAAATAGGATTTTGAATTAAACAAGCTATTACGTAAGTTTTAGAAACTGTATATTGTTTAATACGTTGTGTGTATAGCAAAAAATCCTTATTTTTTACTGTTGAAAGCTCAATTAGTTGTTCTTTATATAATAGGCGGTTGTTAGTTGAGTTTAGTAGTTTACAAACCGTGTTATCTTCATTAAAAGGGAATATTTTGTCAATTTGAAAACCGAAAAGCTCAATTGTTTTATCAAGAATTTCACGTTGAGAGAAATTCTTATTTTCGACTTTTAAATCTGAAATTTCTAATATTGAAAAACTGTAAAATCCCAAATTGCAAAGGTCGTCTGTGCTAACTAAGGCTACGTAATCTTTGTATTTAGAACCGTCTTCCATTGTAATAGAGTGTTCTTTAATTGATAAAGAAGGAGCGGTTTTTTTAGGGTAGGTAAAATACGTAGCAGAGTTGTTTGCCCCTTTTACGAAAAGAAAGTCATTGTATTTTAGATAAAGAAAGTTAAGAAGTTTTGCCTTCTCGCCCTTTTTGACGTAGAAGCAAATTGATGGCAACTTTGTGTTTAGATCGTTAAAATAGAACTTATGTGGTAAGTTGTAATGTAGAGAGTTTACTTTTGTAATTCCCAAAACGTAGTTAATAAATAAACTGTTTTCTTTACCATTCAAAAAATAATTTTCGCTTAAAAATTGCGTTACGTCCAAATTAAATAAAACAACGTTTTCCAATCTCCAACGTTTTATAAGATTAAGTTCGTTATCTAGTCTATTTAATTCTTGAGAACTGAGCGTTTTAGAGTTTACTACTAAATTTAATACTTTTTCTAATTGCGTTTGGGGCTCGGCAGTATTAGAAGGTCGTGGCACGTTATCAATTTGTTTTAAAACACGTAAATTCATAATTATCTCCTTTTGAGTGGGGTATTGATTTTTAGTTTAATAGGTTTATTTTCATTTAAATCAATATATAACAATTCGCCTTTTTGTAATTTTTCCGCGCCTTTTTCATAAATTGCAAAAGAAGAGTCTACGCTGTTAGATAATTTGAAAGCAATTCGAGTGGGGATATTAGCGCTAATTTCGGGAGTAATAACGTTAGGGAAAATGCGTTGAGTTGCAATAATTATATGTATACCCGCGCCGTGCCCTTTTCTAACAAGTTCAGATAAAAGACTTTGTATTTTGTTTTCGTGTTTACAATCAACAGCGCCAATTTCGTCGATAACTACTATTATTCTATCTAATTTTGCGTTTGTAGATTCGTTGAATTTGTCAATATTTACAACCCCATGTTGAGAAAACAAGTCGTATCTTTTATTCATTTCTGAAACCAAAGATAAAAAAGAAGAAAGTGTATTATAATAATGATTAATTTTAACGTGTGAAGAAAATTCGCTAAAATCTGTTGCTTTGCAATTTATTAAGGAAATTTTGACGGAAGTTTGTAAATAATTGTCAATTAAATACCTAATAATATCGTTTGTTAAAACCGACTTTCCCGAGCCTGTTTTTCCTAAAATCAATATATGCGGAGCTTTATTTATGGCGCACATGAAAAGTTTGTTGTTTTTCATTATTCCAATTGGAACGTTAATATTTTTCATAAGATATAATCCTTTATAAACTAACGGAAACGATTTGACAAGAACTTTTAAGTTTTTGAATATCTTCGGATGTCAAAACGTGTTTTTGAGCAAGATTTTGAGCAATTTTTTCGAAAAAATCACGATTTTGAGCTATAATCTCTTTCGCTTTTCGGTAATATTTTTCAATTTCGGCATTTACTACGTATTCCTGCATTGCAAGTCGTTGAGCGGAGTCTTCCTGATATCCGAACGTACATAAATTAAGTCCGCAGGTTCCTATTTGTGTTATCATCTTGTAAGTATCGGATACAGCGCGCGACAGGTCTTGTTTTGAGCCTGCGCAAACTATTCCATATTTTTGTTCAATTCCTGCCATACCGCCAAGAGCGCAAACGATACGAGATTGTTTCCAATAGATAGGAGAAAAATTTTCGTCTTCATAATAATCGGTAAAGCCACCGTATTGATTGTATTTATTATGAGCGCAAACAATAGTTACGCTATTAGGACACAGAATTTCCGACACAACAGCGTGGCCTGCTTCGTGATAAACAATTTGAGAATAAGTTGCGTTAGGATTGGATAGGTCATATGTTTCATTTCGATTAAATTGTAAGGATTTAATATCGTACACCGAACGCAAATACGTATTTAGAACGTGTTCCATAGTAATGGATTTTTCTCGTTTATAGCCAGCATAAATTCCAGCTTCATTAATAAGCGATTCGATTTCTGCGCAAGAGAGCCCTTCCAAAATTCGCGCAAGTGCAACGATATCCATATTCTCCACAATTTTCTTACTTCTTAAATAATGACTAATAATAGCTTGAGCATCCTTTCCCGTAGGAATTTTTATTTCTAAAATTTTATCAAATCTACCAGCGCGACGTAGTGATGTCGGCAAGTTCCTTATTACGTTAACTGTTGCTATAACAAAAACACGTTTTCCCTTTATGGAATCTATGCACGATTGAACAGTAACGTATTCTTCAGCATCCGGATGTGAACCATCTCCGTTAGCAAACTTATCCATATCGTCCAAAAAAACGATGGAAGGAGCGTTTTTGATTGCCTTTTCAAACGTGGATTTTATAGTGGCAACAAACGTTTCGCGCGGTTGGTCTTTTTTGCACATAAACGCATTAAGTCCACTTTCTTCAATTAGAGCGCTCGCCATCATAGTTTTGCCAACTCCCGGTTCACCGTGCAAGAGCAATCCTGTAGGAGCGCAAGCTCCAAGATTTTCATAAATTGTGTTGTTTTTCAAAATGTCAGCAATTTCTTTTAGCTCTTCTTTAATTGTCTTGTATCCTATAATTTCGTTAAATTTACACATAGTTCGTTCTCCTTTTTTTAATTCTGGAGTTATTGTATCAGGTTTGATGTACCGAAAATAGTACACAAGCAAAAAGATAGAAAAAAGGTTGACAACTCGTCAACCTTTTACTAAGCAAAGATTATATTTTTAGGATTCGTATTTACCCCACGCGTTTTCTAAAATTTCTTTAAATTTACAGAGTCCGTAATTATTGTAGCCGTTATATTCTCTGTACCACCACGCGCAAGTGGGATGGGGGACTTTGTGGAATTTATTCTCATCTAATTTTTCATTATAATTTTTCTTATAGTATTTTTCAAAATTATTAAACGCTTTTGTGGATAGAAAGACAATTAGGCTGGGTTTTAATACGTCAATAACACTAATAAGCGTTTTTGTAGCTATTTCATTATCTCTATTAATATTTGCAATTGATTTTCCATACTCAAAAGCTGGTCTTTGATAAAAATTCATAAAAGCAAAATTATGCATAAGAGAGTGTTCTTTTTTTCCATAATAGGCATTAATGGGCTGATTAAACATTCCATTTGAGCCCTTAAAGTTTTTACCAGCGGGAGAAATATATCTATTAACTACGTGTCTTGTAGCGTAATTTTCAAAATCCTTATAAAAAACATTTTCAAAATCTGAACTGTTGAAAGACAAAGCGTTATCATACCAGTTTAGTTTTTCAAAATCCTTAGCTACGTCTCTTTTGTTTTCATTAGAGAGATAGTGGCTTTCTCCAATTAGTAAAACCCGTTTTTCATGTTTATTGTAGTCTTTTCCGACAAAAGGAAGCATTTCCGGGTGATTTTTATAGTGTTCTATTTCTAGTAAATCGTTGTCGTATTCACAATTGTTATCGCCTTCAAAATAAAAGTTTTCTAAATTATTTCTAGCTAAATTCATTTTTTGCACTTCTCCTTATTTATATAAATTTTGTATTTCTTTAGCATCGTTTTTAATGTCGTCGCAAAGTGATGATGGGGATAGAACTTTTACGTATTTTCCAAATTGTAACAACCAAAAGCGCATAGCTTTTAAGCTCGCAAATAATGTAAATTTAAGATTGTTGTCACTTAGTTTTTCCACTTGAATATTTTTTCCAAATTGATCGACAACCATATCTATCATACTATCAACCTGTTGAGTTGTTTGGAATTCGATTTTCGCAGGTGTATCAAAATATAAATAAGGTAAGCAATTAGATAGCTTGCCTATGTTTAAGCCATTTTTGCAATCCTTAACTTTTTGAATTGGAGTATAATCTTTTTCTAACATTTTGATGTCTAACATTTTGTCAACTCTTAAAAATGCAAGGTTGTCGTGATTGTCAAAACAGCAAGCAAGATAATAATTGCCATTTTTCATAAGCAACTGATAAGGGCTTGCAAAGTATTTATTTTCGCGTCTTTTTATCAATGATAGTTTAGTGGAGTAGGTAAGATAGTGAAATTGTATTTTTTTCTTTTTTTCTATGGCTTCACACAATTGTTCAACTTTCAAAAAGAATTGTTTATCATCAGTTTTTTGCCACTCGTCTAAATTAATAACGTGTTTTGCATAATTTTTAAAATAGTGACCACCTTCGCATGAAAGTTTATCAATAAGTTCTTTTGTGTAATTTGTGCAAACGTTCTTATTTGATAAAACAGAATCTATTAATAGCCTAAGTTCACCCAGTTCAAACTTTCGCTCAGCTAAGTATACTCCTGTCGAATCTGATATAATATCGTATCCGGCATGTTGCAAAAATTCAATATTGCGAGCTACGGCTTTCCGTTCACAATCAACGTCGTATTGCACTCGCAAAAGATGAATTATGTCTTTTTGACGAAGTTTGTGGTTGCTGTCAGAAAAATCCTGTAATATTTCTAATATGCGTAAAATTAATAGTTTTTTGGGTTCAAAGTTTTCCATTTTGTTGTCCTTTTATAACTATGTTATTGGGTATATTATAACATAAGCCTTGTGCCGTTTTAGGTACATACAGTTTAGCGTAATTATTATAGTACTAATTCAAGATAAAGTCAATTATTTGTGTAGGAACTATTATACCAGCAACGCCATTATAGCAAAAAATGTATAAAAGCAACCGTATCCGAACTCAAAGGATACGATTGCTTATGGCGGAGTGTGTGAAACGTAAACCTACTTTAGATTGAGAATATATTGTTTTATTGCCGTGCATTACGCTTTCTGTACTTGGCAGGGGAGATAGAGAAGTATTTATTGAACTGCTTGCAAAAGTGCGTTACGTTAACAAAGCCTGATTTGTTGCTTATTTGTTCGATAGAGTTGTCTGTATTTACAAGAAGATATTTGGCGTACAGAAGTCGTTCTTGTATAATATATTCGTGCAAGGATATGTGCATTGCAGACTTGAAAACTTTACTGATATAAAATGGGTGGAAAAATAGGTCGTCAGCCATTTGTTTTATCTTGAAATTTTTGCTGATGTTTGACGCAACGTAGGTAGTTATTGCCGAAATAAGATCTGAACTATCCTGCTCGTTGGCAGGATTTTTTACAATTTCTAAAAGCGCGAGCTTTAGCAAACACGAGCATATCGTAGTGTCCAAATCGCTTTGCTCGAGCGATTTTTTAACTCGTAAATCGTCCAGATATTCTTTTACTTTGCTGGAAGCCGTGCCTATGAAGAACGGAGAAAACTCACCAAGCGTAACGTTTTCGTACCGTTCTGTTTCCTGTGTTTCTTTTTCTACGGGAGAGAGTGGCGGTCTGTTTTTGCTTTGTTCGCAGGATAAAAGATCGAAGTTGAAAATGTGAAGTAACACAACAATTCTGTTTCCGTCTATGCTTGTTGGTTTGAAAAAATAATAGGGCGTTTTGGGTGGAATTATAATAAGTGAATTTTTTGAAACGGAAATTCTTTCGCCGTCAATACAAACACCCATTCTTCCATTTTCTACTATAAATAATCTCCAGTCCGGAGCGTTACCTTGTGGGATTATGTTTTCCATAAAAGATATTGACTGCGATTGTAATTTTGCAAACCTTACATAAGGGTTGATATTATCTATTTTTATCTGTTCCATATTTTCTCCAAATGTTTGTTTTTGAAAAGTTTTAAGATTGTTTACATTATTGATTATAACATAAAATGATAGTATAATCAATAGTAAAAGGTGGAGTTTATCTATATTTTTTTGAGATTTTCAAAAATTTGTTATGGATAAAAACAAAAACATCAAAATAAAGACACGAGGAGAAATTATGAAAAACAAAAAATGGATAGTTTTGGCATCCTTGCTTTTGGCACTTGGAGTACAAGGCGGAGTGGCTATAGGCAACGAAACAAAGCCCGAAGAGAAAGACGTGAGTGAAAAGTATACCAAAAATATGCTTTTGGACGGAGCGGTGAGTGAGAGAAAGGCTGAAAGTAAAAACGTTGCGTATAGCGTGGAATACTATTTTGAAAACGGTGACGGACGTTTTGTTTTGGACAATAATCTTTCTTACGAAAAATTGGGAGAAGAGGGAGAAGAGGTAAGTGCGGACGCTGTTGAAAACGAAAACTATGCTATCGTAAGCGAACTATCCACCGTTTCCAAAACTCTTGCAAGCACCAATAATATCTTACGGGTTTATTACGGCTTGAAAAAATGTGATATTGCAGTAAAGTATTATTTCGAAAACGTGGGTGGTGAGTACGTAGAAGACACAAGTAAGTCGTATAACGTAACTGTATCTGCGGGAAAAACTGTCAGAGCAAACGTAATATTTCCACAAAATTACGAGCTTGACTATTCTTTAAGCACGCTCGAAGTTGAAGCTAACGATGAGGCTGAGCTGAGTGTGTACTATTCGCTTAAGAGTTATCCGTATACCGTGGAGCACTATTTTGAAGAAAACGGGGAGTATAAAATAGACGAGAGCAAAACTCAGACGCTTTATGCAAAGCTTGGCGAAAGTGTAAACGTTGTAGCGCAAAACGTAGACGGATATGTTTTTAACGAAAGCATAAGCAAAGCCGGGCTTGTAATAAAGGAGAAAAACAACGTAATACGCCTTTATTATACCGAAAATTCAAGTGAAGTTTGTGATTTTACCGTTAATATATATTATGAAAAGGAAAATGCGGACGGATTCAGCAAAGGAGAAACCAAAAACGTAGAGGGAACAACGCTACAAAGCCTGCTTGCAAGTAATCTTGGAGCAAAGGAGCATTTTGTTTTTTCTAAGTATAATGCAGACGGAAACGTAGTAGATTTGTATTATAGTCTTGAAAGGGTAAACCTTTTGGTGGAATACTTATTTGAAGAGAACGGCAACTGGGTAAAGAAAGAGGCTCTTAGCAAAAATTGTTCCGTAAAATACGGTAGTGAGTTTACTACGCCCACGCACGGTATATATAAAAATAGAATAAACGCAGAAAAGTCCACTTTGAGTATAGACAAAGTGTTATCTTCTTCTGTTATCTCGGTTTATTACGGGCAGGAAAAGTACGAAGTTCAAATATGTGACGTGTGCGCTCTTTCTTCGCCGTTTATGGACAGTTATAACGAAGTAATCGCAAGCAGTTACGTTGCAAAACTTAGTAAGGATAGCGAAGAGTTTGACGTTGTGTACAAAGACGGCGCGTTTGTTGCTTCCCTTGCTGACGGAGAATATAATTTAGAAATATCTTCTCCTGCTTTTGAAGATAAGTATCAGTCAATAATTTACGTAAATGGTGGTAAGATTTCGGTTGAGTGCGTTTCGCAATTTAGTGAGCTTGCATTAAATAACGGTGGAAGTACAACGCTTGTGTACGATAATGACGCTAACGTATGGGCAAATCTTGGACAGGAAGCATCGTCATTTTCGTATATTACCGCAACGGCAAGTGATTCGGTTGCGATCTCTTTGACGGTAACGGCTCGCCACGAAAAATACGTGGCAAACAGTAATTGGAGAGATAGTGAGCATGCGGTAGGTGTTGCTTTGGTAAACGCACAAAATACGGATTCTACTATATTTATAGGTCTGTATCAGAACGGAGTAAAAGTAAAAGCAAACGGTAAAAGCTCCATTATAACAAGAGATTATTTCAAAAGCTTTACACAAGGCGGTTCGCAAACGAGCAATAGCACGCTTTCGGTTGCTCGGTTGAGTAACGGCGAAATTTATATCTATCGCGACGGAAGGTACGTTGGGTGGATAACTAGTGACGGCTGGTGTAACAACGTTCAGTTTTCTAATAATTGGAAGACGTATGTGGGTGAAAAATCGTATGTAGCCACAAGAACGGAAGCTCCAAACGACTATAAGGAGTTTGTTTTCTCGGATATAGGTTATACGTATTCTTCCAATATAGTAAACGGTTTTGCAGGAACTGAGTTTTCGTTTAAGACAAGCGACGGATTTAGCATAACCGAAAAAACATTACACAGACAGGCAATCGAAACGGTAAATGCAACAGCTTTGGACGGCAAGGTCTTAAAAGCAGTGCTTGTAAACGGCGAGCATTATATGGATGCAACGGTTACGGGAAAAGACATTGCCCTTACCTTATCCGTAAATCCCACAAAGCACGTTAGTAAAACCAATGATATTTCGCTCATATACGAAGACGAGAGATATACGGTGGAAGTGTCGGGAAGAATACAGATCAGCGATTGGTTGAGTTTGGCGGAGAGTATAACCGTAAAACTTGTGAGCGAGCAAGGCATAACTTACGTTTGTTCGCCAAACGCACAAGGCATTTATAAGATAAATGTTCCAAAGGGCAAGTATACGGTGTTTGCAACGTGCGGAAAATACGTTTCTGAAAAGCAAACGGCTGAAATAAACGATAATACTTCAATAAGCCTTATTGTGGAAGAGTTGGATTTTACCAAGTACAACTATTCTGGTCAAGACGACGTTGTATGGGTACACGAAGATGACAATTCAATGATGTTAAACGGCAGAATAAACCAACAAAAGGTCGTTGACTTATTTGCTCAGTCTTATTCAAGTAATTTTGCATACTCTATTGATATGATTCAGGCGTGGAAGAATCCTGAAAGCAAGTATAATACCTCTGATGACGTAACGGGCGTACTGCTTAGACATTCGTCAGGCAAGTATTTGGGATTCTACGTTGAAAGTTCAAATTCGAGAGTTAGAATAGTATCAAATGCCGGTGACTGGTCCACAAGAGTTAATGTTCCCGTAAAGGCTGATCTTTACCGAAAGACGGATGAAACTACTCATAATATTACCGTAGTTAAAAATAACGGAGCAATTTATTTCCTTATAGACGGAGTAGTTCAATTTGTTTTGGACGGAACGAAAATCACAGACGGCTCAGGACTGGAGATTACCAATTACGAATCGTTTGATTATAAAGGCTCGACTACGATAAAGCTACTAAACGAAACGGTAACCGAGATATTAAACGGTGGAAACGTAACGGCAGGCGTTGGTAGCGGATTTAATAATGCGGTTGTAGGAACGGTAGATAAGACGGGCTTTAAGAATGCGATTGTAACACAAAATCAAGAGCTTATAAGCTCAATTTTGATAACAAGTTACGGAATTGATGTAGTAAAAGACGAAAATATTATGGTAACTCTTGTAAGCAACGGCTATGACAAGATAAACGGTGAAATTTCTCAAAATTCACCCCTTCGAATTGTTGTTGAAGCAAAGCCGGGTTATGCATTGGACTACGTAAGGATAAACGGAGCGGACGTATATTTAAAGTCGTACAGTAAGGTTTATACTATCGACTTTGATCAGATAACGAAAGATACGGTAATAGAAATAGGTTCAAAAGAAGAAGAAATCGTAAATATCGTAGGACAACTTACGGAAAGCGTAGACTACGATAAAGCAATTGTTAGTTATTATGCCGACTCGGTTGTGTATACGACAACGCCCAATAATAACGGAGAGTTCAGCATTAAAGCATTAGGAGAGGAAGGAATCGTGCAGGTAGTATTTGCAGACGGAAAAGTCAGAAACATTCAAATCAGCGATGTAAACGAAAACTTGGATTTGGGCGACGTTTCTCCCGTTACTTCAGCTTGGTCGCACAAGGATTTTAGTGTAGAGGCGGCTATGGACGTAGTTGCAAGTGATGATAGCAAATATGTATTTGCGATAGGCACAAGCGAAAGAAGTTCGGACAAAAAAGGACATTTCTACGTTTATAGCGTAGAAGAAAATAGAGTGGTTGCATCTTTGGAAAATAACTTAGGCAACTGCAGACAAATTGCTTATGAAAACGGTTATTGTTACGTTACTGCTCGTGATGATGGTATGTGGGTTATTGACGTAACTGACTACTGTGATGAAACTGTTGATTACGCTGATGCAAAGCCGAAGATAATATGCCATTACGATTCCGTGGAAATGGCAACGGGTATTATCGTTCACGATAGCACGGTGTTCCTTGCAAACAGAGTGTACGGAGTGGAGGTTGTGGACGTAAGCAATCCTTACGAGCCTGAGTTTATAACCAATATCCAGACGGGTGAAGTTCAATCGCTTGACGTAAATAACGGGTTATTATTTGCGGGAATCTGGGGAGAGCAAAAGGTTTTAGTTGTGGATATTAGCGACCTTGCAAATGCAAAAACCGTATACTCAATACCGCTTGACGGACGTGGCGACGGAGTGTTTGTAGAAGACGGTATTTTATACGCTGCAACAGGACACCACGCAAGGGGTGATTATTCAACGACTACTTCGCCTGCTTGGGGTATGGGTAACGGACTTGAAGTATTCAAGGTGGACAAAAACGGATATGATAAAATTTTCGGTATAAAGTTCGATAAAGGACATGAAGACGGCTTAGACATGTGGGAAGCTGTAAAGGCAGGCAACTACGTGTATGTAACCAATACCTTTAACGGAACGTATATTTATGACGTAACCGATATATACAATCCAGTACAAGTAGAACATCTGCATTGCGATAGAACGAATGCGTCGGCAAATAATGCAACAGGCGTTGCAATCATTGACGGGTCTATGTTTGTAACGGGCGGAAGAAACGGCTTGTTCAGATATGATAATCCAGACATTAAAGCGCCTACGCCAAATTCTATAAGACGTGGAAAGATTACAAAGTGTGGTAAAACCGATGCGAAGATTAGCGCTTTGGGAATAACCGATTATCAGATTGTTAAAACCGAAGGACAAGTACGTTCTATCGTTGTAACCGACAAGTATCTTCTTACGGCAAACGGAAACGAAGGAATATGCGTGTACGATAAGAAGGACAATACCTTATTAAATACCATTCATACAGGCTACATAGTAAAAGAACTACAAATAGACGGAAACTATCTGTATAGTGCAGAAGATGCAGGCGGTATTGCTATTTACGATCTTGATGCAATCCAAAATAAGGGCGCAACTCCGTTATATAGATATGACGCTACAACGCTTGGAAAAACGGATAACGTAAAACTTGTACAAACAATAAAATGCAATACAGCGGTGGAAGGTCATCCCCTTTCGGTAAATCAGTACGATATAAGCAAATCCGTGACTGCCGTTGCTATAAGCGAAATTAGAATTGCGAATTATAATAACAGAAAATATATGCTTATGCATGCAGGTGGATCGTGGGCATATATCGCGGACGTAACGGACATATCCAACGTGAAAGTTGTATACAAGTGCATGATAAACGCCGGTCTTATGTATGCCAGAAATTTTGTACAAAACGTAGTTGAAGATAAGTATTTTGTACTATCGGCAAATTCTGTGGGTTTTGTATATCTTAATATTGACGGTAGCGGAATTGCCAGAAATAGCGAAAATACCGATTATCTATATCACAATGCTTGGAGAACTTCGCCCACGGCAGTCAGACTTGGAGTTGTCGGTAACGGAATTACTACGGTAAACGTGAACGGAGAATACAAAGTAATGTTTACAACCGGACACGGATACAGAATTTTAGACAGAGAGGTTCAGTCTATTTACGACAATCCTATTTACGGTAACGTTGTGGGTGGTTGGCCTGTTGTGCTTGGCGACGTATTGGTGGTAAGTAACAGAGTGGGCGGAATATTAAGTATTTATGATATTAGTGATATAACTAACCCCTCTCAGATTGCTTATTATGAAACAAACGCTTCTCCCGACCTTGCGACAAGGGACGGAAACACGTTATACGTGCCGATTGGAAACTATGGCTTTATGGTAATCAGTCTTGACTAAGTAATAGGAGAAAGTTATGAAAAGAAATAAAATTATCAAATCTATAATAATTTTCGTAATGATAATAGCAACAATGCTTGTTTTTAGTGGCTGTGAGAGTTGTAATGGAGGAACGAAAAAGAATTACACACTCACGGCAAACGAGAGCGTTGTTGTTACGGTGGGCGAAAGCGAACTTATAACGGTAGCCGTTTCTAACTATGACGGAACGCCCGAGTTTTCGTACGTTAGTAGCAATGATAGCATTGCAAAGGTGGAAAATGGTTACGTAATTGGAGTAAGCGCAGGATCTGCAACAATTACGGTAAGTGCGACGATAGACGGAAAAACACTTAGCGATACTATCAGCGTTACTGTAAATGCCAAGCAAAAAGCAACTGTAACGTTTATTGTGGACGGACAAGTTTATGACAGCAAAGAATATGACGTTGGATCTATCATAGAATTGCCCGAAAATCCCACTAAAGAAAGTACCGTTCAGTATTCGTATACCTTTGAAAAATGGGCAGGTTACGAAAACGGCGCAACGGTTGTAGGAAATGCTGAATACGAAGCTGTATTTACCGTTTCCACAAATTCGTACGTTGTTAAATTTGTAAGCGAGGGTAAGGTTGTAAAAGAAGAAACTTTGCTTTATGGCGAAGTGATAAATACACCTACTACTATGCCCACAAAACAGGGCGATGCGCAGTATTCGTACACCTTTGACAAGTGGGAAGGCTACGAAAATGGTGCAACCGTTGTAGGAAACGTGGAATATACTGCAAAATTCAAAGAAAGCGTAAATGAGTATTTGATTACGTTTATAGCAAACGGCGTTGTCGTAAAAGAAGAAAGTTTGCCGTATGGTAGCGTAATAACTGCTCCCGATATTACTCCCACAAAGCAGGGCGACGCGCAGTATTCGTATGCCTTTGAAAAATGGGACGGATATAAAAACGGCGCAACGGTTGTAGGAAATGCGGAATATAAAGCAAAATTCAGAGAAAGCATAAACGAGTATGCAGTAATGTTTAGCGCAAACGGAGAAGTTGTAAAGCAAGAAATTTTACCGTACGGTAGTGAGATTGTTTTGCCTCAAAATCCTACGAAAGAACCTACCGTTTCTACCGAATTTGCGTTTGATAGGTGGATTGGATATGAAGACGGCGCGACTGTTAACAAGAATATCCAATACGTAGCACAGTTTAGCGAAAGCGTAAGAAAATACGATGTCAAAGTGTTTGAAAATGCCGAAGAAGTGTACTCTATAAAGGTTGAGTATGGTTCGCTTATTAAAGATGCATTTGCAGATTTTGCGCTCAGCGCGCCTGTTGGATACGAGTATTCTTTTGAATATGAAGGCGAATTGGTTGTAGGCGACGTAAACGTAATTGCAACTAAAAACAAAAAGAAATTTACCGTAACGTTTCTAAATGGAGCAACGGTTGTAAAAGAAGAAGTTTTGGAGTTTGGTAGCGAGATTATCGCGCCTGACGCACCTGTTAAAAATCCGTCGGTTACTACGGTTTATACGTTTGCGAACTGGCTTACGGTGGAGAGTGATGCAAGCACAGCCGTGGATTTTAGCAAGCAAATTACGGTAAGTGATAACGCCGTTTATTATGCAAGCTTTAGTGAAAGCGTAAGAAAATACAGCGTAGTATTTAGTGTAGACGGTAAGGTTTACAAAACAAGCGAACAAGAATATGGAGAACAAGTTGTTTTGCCTGAAGCCGAGCCTGTAAAAGCGGAAACGTCGTCTACCGTTTACAAGTTCTTGTACTGGAAAAATTATATCGCTGGAGATCAGGTGTTTGGCGATATGGAATATGATGCTGTATTTAGCGAAACTCTTAAGAAGTTCACCGTAATTTATATGGTAGAAGATGAAGAATACGATAGTCAGGAAATCGAGTACGGAAACGTTATCAGCGTAGACGAGCCTACAAAGGGAGGCGACGGAGAAGTATTTTACGTGTTCTCGCATTGGATTGTAGACGGCGCTAAGTTCGATGTTTCCACGCCCGTTACCAAAGACCTTACGATGACCGCTCACTTTACCAAAGCTTTTGCTGTTAGCGGAAAAGTGGAATTCCCAATCTCTTACTTTAATGAAAACTATGGTAAATATTATGAAGCATCCATAACTTGCGGTAATGATAGTGTAACCGTAAACGACGACGGAAGTTTTACGCTTATACTTGCAGAAGGAACGCAAAAGATAGTTGCATCTTGTGACGGATATGAAAGGGTAGAAAAAACAATTGATGTAAGCGAAGATAATACTTACGCAGGTACGCTTACGTTTACTTCTCCCGTTTATACGCTTAACAGAATAACGAATAACAACGGAGTATTAACTCCTGCAATCGGCTCGTCAACAACCTATCAAACTGCTCTTGTCAAAGCAAAGGCAAATACGAGTGAGTTTATCGTACGCTACGACTTAAATCCTAATTCTAACTTTATGACACACGGCGAACAGTTTGGGTTTAGACTTGAAAGTTCGTCTACAAAACTCAATCTGTTGCTTATTTCGTCGGGAATAAGAGTGATATTCAACAATAATTGGAGTACTAAAACCGAGTTTAAGTTCACGCAAAGTGGAGTAAACGTAAGCAGAACTTTATCAACTCCCCTTAACTTAGTTGTAAAGAAAGCTGAAGGAAAGTTCGAAATTAGCATATACGTAAATGATGTTCTTACAATAACCAAAGACCTAATGCAGGTTGAAGATTTTGACGCTGTTTCATACAAAACCCTTCTTTCTTCCTTTATCAGCGAAGATATCAGCGTAGGAGTTATGGTAAACTATTCTAATAATAAGTATACCGACAAAGCACCTCTTACCATAAGTAATTTACATTTTGCATACGGAAAAGACGTTGTTGAAAGTTATGAAAACACGTTGTATACCGTAAGCGGAAAGGTAACACTTCCCACTACCAATTCGTTTGGCGAAAACTTAAATTTGGATATTTCTTCCGTTAAGCTGGTTATAAACGGAGCGGAAAATCCGATAAATTCGGACGGAACATTCTCGGTTAAAACAAGAAAAGGAACAAAGACAATTACGGCAACGGTAAGTGGCTTTATCGGAGCAAATAAGCAAGTGCAGGTTAACTCCGATGTTACAAACCTTAATCTTGAAATTAAATATTACGACTTTACGACTAAGGTAAACGGCAATGCAAGTAACGCTATTACAAACGAAAACGGAGTGCTTACTCCATCTGTTGTGGGAAGTCAGTCCTATCAGAGTATGACGTTCAAAAATTCAACTGTAAGTAACGTTCTTATGATTACTCAAACGATAAATCCTACTTCAGCATACATAAAGAGTAAGGATTTTCAACAGTCCGCGTTCTATTTCGAAGATGCAAAAACCAGCGAGAACAATTTTATTATTTTAAACTTAGGAAATAAGCTTCGTATCCTTAAAAATAGAACCTGGTCAACTCTTACAGAAGTAGCTTTTGAAGAAAACATCAACACTAATTCTTATACCGAGCCATTTACTCTTGTTGCTATTGTAGAAAGAGATGAAAACGCTAAGAGTTTTATTTTCAAGATGTACGTAAACGGTACGCTTGTAGTCAATAAAGATTTAGCAACGCTTAAAGGTAACGACGGAACAGTATTTGCAAACTATCTACCCTTTGCCGATATGTGTTTTGGGGTGGGAGCAAACTTTGCTTCAAGTGGAGGATTTAACGCGCAAACAGGTTCGCCCATAACTATTAGTGATCTTGATTATACGACGACTAAGTCAATAATTGACACTTATGAACTTTCAAGAACTGAGTTTGAAGTTGTTATCAACGACGAAAACGGCAATAAGCAATCTAGTACAACGTTATTATATGGTTCGCTAATTCCTGCCCAAACTGCTCCTAAAAAGGATAACGACGCGCAGTACACATACTCGTTTAAGGGATGGAAAGTAAACGGTGAAGATAGGTATTGGAACTTTGATAGCGATAAAGTAACCGGCAATATTATCCTTACTCCCGTGTTTGAAAGAACGGTTAATACCTATACTGTAATTTTCAAGAATGAAGATGGCTCAGAGTATGCAAAGTACGAAAATGTAGCATACGGTAGCGAGATTTTGTTACCAACTGCTCCCACAAAGGAGAATACCGACAGTACGATCTGGGCGTTTGCAGGCTGGGAAGGATACGAAGAAGGTATGACTGTATCGGGCAATCATGTGTTTGTGGCTACGTTCAGTTCAACCAGCGCATCGTACGAGGTTAGCTTTGTAAACGGCGAACAAATAATAAAGAAAGAAACTCTTGCATACGGAACGCTAATCACAGCGCCTGACGTTGTTCCGACAAAACTTCAAGATGAGCAGTATAACTATTCGTTTAAGGGCTGGAAGAACTTTATCGAAGGCGAAACAACTGTAACGGGCAATATGACTTTTGAAGCTGAGTTTAACAGCACTTTAAGAAAGTATAAAGTAACATACGTTGTAGACGATGAAACCGTAAATGAAGAAGAAATTGAATATGGCAAAACTGCGTCTTTGACGGAAGCAATAAAGAATGACGAAGGCGAAAAAGTTTATGTTTTCGCGCATTGGTCTACAAGTGTTGACGGCGCTAAGTTCGATGGAGTAATAACTAAAGATGAAATTCTTTACGGAGTATTTGCTGTATCTTACAGAACGAGCGGTAGCGTTGGCTTTGCTTCGGGCTTTGCGGATAACTATTCTAACTATAACGTAAGTGATTGTGTAGTTACTATTGACGGCAATCCCGTATCTATAAGTTCGAACGGAGAATTTGAACAGGTTTTAGGAATTGGAGAGCATACTTTGACTGTAACGCATAGTAAGTTCGAAAGTGTAACTGCTACCCTTACCGTAAGCGAAGGCGTATTCGAGTGGGGAGAGATTAAGCTTGAAAATCACCTGATGACTTTGGATAGATTTACTTATGCAAACGGAGTGCTTACGCCCAAGATTGGCGCTTCCACAACCTACCAGACGGCTTTGTTTAGCGAAGAAATAACTGCAAACACGTTTGCAATTCGTCAAAAGGTTAATCCTACAAGCGTGTATATGGCAAACTGGGAACAGATTGGATTTAGGATTGACGGCGGAGAGAATAAGAAAGTAAATATTCTTATTCCGTACAATCAAATTAGAGTAATATTTAATAATACTTACGATACGTATAGCGAAATTTCGTTTGCAGATACAAGCGTTATTATCAGCAATATCAAAACCTCTTACTATTTGTCTATGGTGGTGCAAAGAAGCGAAAACTCGTTTGTCGTTTCTGTATTCGTAGACGATGCATTGGTGCTTTCTACCGACCTTGCAGGTGTGAGAGTAACTTATGCAAGCACGGGTGTTTCGTACGATTACAATGACTATTTGCCGTTTACCGAAAACCTTAAAATAGGACTTATGGTAAACTATTCCAACAATAAGTATACTGAAATTGCGCCCTTAACGCTTAGTGCTTTCGACTACTCGACAGATGCTACTGCGATAGAAAATTACTTTAACGGGAAAGTAGGAATTTCCGGTAGAATTTCGCTTCCGTCCGATTTTGACGGTGAAGATTACATCGATGAGTACGCAAGTGCTGTTAGTGTAAAGGTAAACGGAGCAAATGCAAAAGTAAATAGTGCAAACGGATTGTTTACCGCTGTTGTGGATAAAAATTCTACCGTTACGATTACAGCAAGCGCAAGCGGAAACTTTGTTGCAAGCGAAAAGAGTAAGACGGTAGAAAACGTAACGATAGAAAATAGTAACGTTGGAGTGATTGCTCTTGACGGATATATCGGAAAGACAGGATTTACACTTTCGGCAGGTAATACCGTGGACGAAAACGGACATATTCAGCCTAAAGAAGCAACTTACCAACGCGCGCTTATTACTCCCAATGCAAAGGTTAATACCTTTATTGTTAAACATACCGTAAATCCTAACGAGTTGTACGTACAACAGCAGACAGGAAAGAGTAAGCCAAATCCCCAACACGGAATAGTGCTTACCGACGGAACAAACACTCTGGCTGTTGTTATCGAGAATAAAAATATGAGATTTATCAACGCTTCCACGCATAAATCTCAAAACGTAACGGGAGCAAGTACCAATCCTTCGCTTACTACTCTTACAAGTCCGTATACTCTTACGTTTATTGTAACTAAGACAACGGAAAGCGACGTAACAACAATAGCGGTTGACGTATTTCTTACTTACACCAACAATGGTAGCGAAGTAACGATAAAGCTTTTTGATAAGTCTACGTGTAAGATAGATTCGTCTAATACCGTACCTGTTGCCCTTCCAACAGGAACAATCACGGGCGTAGGTGCGTGCTGGCACTATTCTACCGGAAGATATACCGCAGGGGCAGGATTTACCGTAAGTGACGTGCATATCTCGGATGACATTAAGGTGATCAATGCTCAACAATCATATCTCAATTCTCTCATAAGTGGCTTATAATAATTGAGGTAATAGCGGACAGATTAATAAATAATGAACCCTAAAGCTTTTGGTTTTAGGGTTCATTTTATAATTGAAGTTTTTGGAGTGTACAAGGTTATTTAATTATTTTTTCGACACAATAAGCAGTTTTATTGTTATTTTAGTATACGCGAGATAGCGGTGGGCAGACCCACAGTCAGTATGAAAAACTAATACCTGTTGATTGTTCGCTTAGTTGAAGAACAATATAGGGAGTACGCCTTCGCACCTTTGGAACTTCGTCCGCGAACGAAAATCGCTTTGCGATTATTCGTTCGGAATCTCGGATTTTCTTCGGCACGAAAAAAAGGACACCGTATATGGTGTCCTTTTTTTGTGGCGGAGAAAGCGAGATTCGAACTCGCGCTTCAGGTAATGCCCGAACTAACCCCTTAGCAGGGGGTCCCCTTATAGCCTCTTGGGTATTTCTCCAATCCTTTTGCGTGCTACGGCTATAATAGCTTTAATATAGTACCACACAAAAACTTGTTTGTCAAGGAATTTTACCTTTTTTAATCGCGAAAATTGCAGTTTTGATAAAATTAGTGCAAAGTGTACGTTTATTTTAACAGCGCTAAAAGCTCGTTAGGAGTGTCAATAAAGGTTGTTGCGCCGTGTTTTATGAGGAAATCCTTATCTCTGAATCCCCAGGTTACCGCAATCATATCAAGCTCGGAGTTTTTTGCGGTCATAACGTCCACGTCCGAATCGCCTACGTAAACTGCGTTCTTTTTGTCTATCTTAAGTGCATCGATTGCAATGTTTACAAGGTCGGGATCGGGCTTCGTTTTATATCCTGCGCGTTCTCCCACAGCAATGTCCACAAGACCTTTGAACATCTCTTCCACAAGCTCGTCAACGCCTGCCTGAATCTTGTTGGAAACGATAGCCGTTTTGTAGCCCTGTTCTTTAAGCGTTTTCAAAAGCTCAATAACACCGCTGTACGGCGCGGTCTTGATTTTGGAGTGGGTGAGATAATACGCCTTAAAGGTACTAAAGCACTCGTCAATCTTGTCCTTTTCGGTATTTGCAGGAACTGCGCGTTCGATAAGAAGCCGTATGCCGTTGCCTACGAACGAGCGAACCTCTTCGTACGTTCTTGTGGGAAATCCGCAAGAGGTAAGCGCGTAGTTGGTGCTATCGCACAAATCGTCCAATGTATTCATAAGCGTTCCGTCAAGGTCGAAAATAACTGCGTTTTTCATAATCGTTCTCCATTAAGTGGGTGAATAGTTTTGTTCGCGTATAGTATACATTAAAAATAAATTTAAGTCAAGTAAGAGGCACACTCTCAATATCTCTAATTTAACGGCGTACTCTTTTAGTTTTTTTTAGAATAAGGTTGAGATTTTTTTGTTTTCCCTCTTGACAATAAGTAGCTTTTCGTTTATAATCAACGTAAATAAAAAAACACTGTTTACCGGAGGAGATTATGGCAGGAAATATAGGTATAGCAACTGGTGTGTTTTGGAATGAATATGGGGAAGAATGTATTGATAAGTTAGCAAAAATCGGCTATAATGCATTGGATTTTTCTATGTTTACGGACGGACATAAAAGGCTTAAGATTTTTGACGAAAGTCTATCGGACGAGGAAAGGTATTTCAGCTCGGTAAAAAACAGAGCTGACGGGAACGGCGTTACGATTGCGCAGACGCACTTGTCTTTTCCCATTGATTATGATACGGACAGGGAACGTAGGGCTATAGTGGACAAGCTTTTGCCCGAGCTTGACGCAAGCCTGATATTGGGTGCGCCATACGTGGTAATTCACCCCTCGCGTAAGCTGAGCGGACTTGGCAATTTTGCCGAAGGAGTGGAGAATTACGGCAAGATAATAACCGCCGTAAACGAGCATATAAAAGGCACGAACTTGCAGGTTTGCGTGGAGAATATTCCCATCTACAACAAGTACAAATACTGCCGTGTTCAGGGTGCTTGCACGAGAGCGGACGACCTTATAAAATACGTGGGAAAGTTTGGCGTAGGCGCGTGCTTGGATACCGGACACTCTCACCTTGTGGGTGAAAATCCCGCATACGTAGCGCGTAAACTCGGTAAAAATCTCAAGGTTATGCATATTAACGACAACTATGGAATTGATGACGACCACATTATGCCATACACGGGCGGAATTAATTGGAGTCAGCTTGCTACAGCGCTTAAGGAGATTGGCTACAAGGGCGATTACTGTGCTGAGATTGACGGGCTTTTGAGCAGAATAAAGAGAACGGATCGTGAGTTTATGTTTGACGTTGCCTCAACTAACTGCAAGCTTCTCAAAAAATTCCGCGAGGAGGTAGAGGGATGAAAATAAGCACCAGCGTAAACAACAGTATTATAGAAAAAGTAGGAGCCGACAAGCTTTTTTCGATGATGAACGAAGCAGGGCTTGACGCTATTGATTTTGGCTTGCTGGAGGGGTATAAAAAGCCTCTTGAAATAATGAGTGGACCTGAGGAGGAGTTCGTTGCGTACTACACAAACCTCAGAGAGATTGCAAACAGAAATGGCGTGGAGATTGGACAAACTCACGCGTATTTCCCCTCGGAGTACAAGGACGAAGAGGAGTTTAATTGGCTTATTGAGCAGTTTGAGCGTAACATTCACGCAACGGCGTTGCTTGGCAGTAAATATATCGTTATTCACCCTGCAAACTACCGCCCGGACGAGTACGGCAACGACAGGATCAACGAAAAGACGTACAGACTTTTTAAGGCACTTATTCCCATTCTTGAGAAGTATGACGTGTACAACGCGGTAGAGAATATGTGGATGTCGCGCGACGGCGTTATTATGGAAACGGGCATATCCAACGCAGACGAGATGCTTAAGTGCATCGAAAAGGTGGGAAGCGATAGGTTTGTAACCTGTCTTGATAGCGGACATATGCTCAACGTGGGCAGAAACCTTGGCGACGAGGCGAGGAAGCTGGGCAAAACTCTTAAAATAGTGCACCTTCACGATAACCGCTGGATGAGGGATTCGCACGAAATTCCGCTCTTTGGCGAAACCGATTGGGTTGATTTGATGCGCGCGCTGAAAGAGATCGGGTACGAGGGAAATTTTAACGTAGAGGGAAGCTCTGCAAAGTTTTATAATATTGGCGGAGAAGAAATGCTTTACGAGTTTTTTAAGCTCGTTGCAAAGGCATCCAAAATCTGCATTTCACTAGTTTAAGGAGAATTAAATTTTATGCTTGAACATCTTAAAATCAAAGTATGCGAGGCATATAAGGCGCTTAATAAAAACGGCTACGCAAGCGAGGGTTTTGTGTCGGCAATAGACAGGGGCGACGATCTTATCGTTGTTCCGCCTGCTTACGAGATTGCGGATCTTACGTATGAAGATATGCTCGTTGTCGATCTTGTGGGAAACGTTATAGAAGGCGACGGCGACGTGCCGAGCGAGGTTGTTGCGCATGCCGAAATCTACAGTAAATTCAATAAGATAGAATCTATTGCTCAGACGTATTTTACATACTCCACGGCGTTTGCACAGACGGGCAGAGATATTCCCTTTTACGGCGCATACCATGGTGCGAGATACTATGGGGATATCCCGTGTATTCTTCTTGCCGACGAGGATTTTATGATAGAGGGAGATAGCGACAAAAACGAGTTTATGAGAGAAGTAGGGCGTACGATAGCCGAACAGATGCAGGGCTTTAACTTTGTGGAAATGCCTGCTTGTCTTATCGAATCTATCGGGCTCGTATCGTTTGGAACCACTCCGCAAGAAGCTTTGAGGGTTGCATATACCACCGAAAAAGTTGCAAAAACCGCATACGTATGCGAGAAATTACAACCTCAAATACAGCCTGCGCGACCGGAGCTTTTGGATTTGGTGTTTGACGGGAAAAATCCAAAATAAGCTTTAAGGTCTTAAATAATCCAACAATATATTAAGAAAATAATAACGGAAAAGAAAAACTAAGTAGTATAATAGACGTAGCTAAAGTAAAAAAAGGAGCGAAAAAATGAAGATTGGTTATAATGAAAAATATTTAATAAAAGACGGAAAGCCTTGGTTTTTGGTAATGGGCGAGTATGAGTATTCGCGTAGTGATTGTAGGTATTGGAAGGACGGAATTCTTAAGATGAAAGCTTTGGGCTGTAACGCCGTTCAGTCCTACGTTATTTGGAGTCATCACGAAGAGATAGAGGGTAAGTTTAATTTCAGAGGAAACAACAACCTCCGCAAGTTCATTCGTGAAATTAAGGACGCAGGAATGCTTATGTGCTTGCGTATTGGACCGTGGGTGCACGGAGAGGTTAGAAACGGAGGATTTCCCGATTGGATGTTCGAAAAGAACATGAAGACGAGAACCGACGACCCCGAATATATGGCGGTTTTGGAGCGCTACCTTCGCGAGATTTACAAGCAATGCGAGGGATATATGCTCGAAGACGGCGGTCCCATTTTTTCCATACAGGTAGAAAACGAGTACCAAAAGCACGCTTGGGGCGGAGCGCAAACGCGCGAGGATGGTGACAGACACGTAAATAACGTTATCGCGCTAATTGAAAAAATCGGATTTAAAGTGCCCATATATCTTGCAACCGCTTGGGGTGACGCGGCAATTGGAAACGCGTTGCCGTGTTGGGGCGGATATTGTGAAGCACCGTGGGAAGGACATATTAATCCTCAGCCCCCGTCGGCAAACTATCTTATTAAGCACAATCCCAACGCTTCGCCAATCGGTGAGTATGAGGACAAACCACTTACGACTCAAGACTTTACCGTAAGTAAGCAAAATTATCCATATCTTACCATAGAGCAGGGCGCAGGAGTGCAGATGACAAAGATCCGCCGACCCATAAGCTTGCCCGAAGACAACGGAGCAATGACCATGTGCCGTATTGCGCAGGGCGTTGCAAACCTCGGTTACTACGTATATCACGGCGGAATGAACCCTGTCGGCGCGCTTTCTACTATGCAGGAGTATTATCATCCAAAGCTTTGCAAAAAATATTGGGGCTTTGCGTGTGACTTAAGCGAGATAAACTATGATTTTCAGGGCGCAATATCCATGTACGGAAAAATGAAAGGCACAGGCTACGAGCTAAAGCTCTGGGCAATGCTTGCAAGAGAGTTTGAGGACGTTCTTACACCGGCGGACACGTTCTTGCCTGCCGATGCTGTAGAAGATCCCAAAGATTTCACTACGCTCCGCTATGCGATCCGCAAATATGGAAACAGTGGAATGGCGTTCTTTAATAACTTCGTAAGACGTTATGACGTAACCGACAAGACGGTCGAAAACTTTAAGGTGAAGGCAGGGGAAGAGGAGATAGCTTTCCCGACGTTTACGCTAAAAAATAAGCAGTATTGCGCGTATCCGTTCAACCTTAAGGTGGGCGATATGACGGTAAAATACGCAACGGCAACACCGTTTTGCGTGCTTAACGGAAAAGACCTCGTTTTGTGGTCGGATACGGGTAGCGCGGAAATAGCGGTTGAGAATATGACGGATAATAATATTATCGTTCTCACCAAAGAACAGGCGCTTTCTGCGTTCAAGCTAAACAATAAGGGCAGAGAGTATATCGTTATTGCAAACGGCGAAGTGTACGAAAAGGACGGAGAAATTATGCTTGGTGCAGAGTGTTCTCCCGTTGTTAAAATTTACCCTGCGGTTGATAAGCTTACGGGCTTTACGAAGGTAGGAATGGACGGCGGTCTTGCCGTGTTCAGTAAAAATCAGCCCGAAAAAGCCAAGGTGTCCTTCGTGGAAAAAACGAGAACGAACGACTATGCCGATTACGAAATCTCGATAACGTATGCGCCAAAATGCGACAATGCGTACCTTAACTTCGATTTTGACGGTGATAGCGCCGATCTTATCGTGGACGGAGAGAAGGTAAGCGATACGTTCTATAACGGTGTGCCGTATGAGGTTGGCGCAAAGCATCACAACTTCCCCACGACTTTAACGTTACGCGTGTTCCCGCTTAAAAATACCGATCATGTATTTGTGGAGAAAAAACCCGAGTATGACGAGAACGGCGTAGCTATGAAACTTAAAAACGCTACTATTTCCACCGAAAAGATTTATACGTTAAAGTTCTAAAAAACAATAAAAAAAGAGCAAGAGTAAAAGGCTAAAACCGGTTATTCTTGCTCTTTTTGTTTTAAAAAGTTTAGTCGCTTTTTACGGAAGAGAGGTACTCTGACGGTGAGCATCCGTACATCTTTGAAAAGTAGCGATAGAAGGTTGCGAGGCTGTCAAACCCATTATCGAACGCAAGCGAAGCTATATTGGGCTTGGACTGTTTTACGGCTTGTTTCATAAGGTGCTGAAGGCGTATAATGTTTATGTACGTCGTGAGGTTTTCCTTAACGTATCGCGAAAAGAGTTTGGAAAAGTAGTACTTGTTATAACCGAACTGTTTTGCAAGCGTTTCCAAGGTTAGATCTTTTTGGTAGTTGTCTTCGATGTAGTTAAGAATTTGTATAATAAGTTCGGTATCGGGGCTAGTTTCCACCTCTACCGTGTCGTAGTGGTCTAAAAGCATTCCAAACATCACCATCATATACCCTTTTTTTACCATTTCGGGAAGCGTATTGAAGTTGGGCGTTAGCAAAATGTTCTTAATTTTGCGGTTAAATTCCTTGTCCGTTAGTAGGCAGGGTAGGGTTTTGTTTTTGAACTTGCCGATAAACTCCGAACTCATATTTGCAGGCACGATAACGCAACAATGTTCGTGCGGTTCGCGGGTGCAAGAGTGGTAATGAGTGTAGTAATTAGACACGAAAACGATGTCGTCTTCTTCCGCCGAGTAATACGTTCCGTTAATCTCTCCGTCCATTGCGCCTTGCGTTACGTACAAAATTTCGAAGTTGCGGTGGAAATGTACGTTACAGCGTTTTGAGTTACTAAAACTCATTCTTAAAGCAGCGGATTTGTCGGTGTGGTTTTCATATTGTATGTTTTCCATGGGTATTTTTCCTTAAATGCCAATAATTGAGAATAAATATTATAATATTGATAGGAAAATATCAATATTTGGTGTTATGATTATATCATAGACATTATTATAAGTCAATAAATAAATTTAAATAAAGGAGAAAATTATGCAATTAAGTGTTGTAAACGGAGTATTTGGAGGAGTAACGCTTGATGAGAGCTTGAAATTCCTTTCGGACAAGGGCGTAAAACAGCTTGAGCTTGGCGTGGGAGGATATCCCGGAACGGTACATGCTGACGCTAAGGTTCTTATCAAAGACGAAAAGAAGAGAAAGGAGCTTATGGACACCTTCGCAAAATATGGTATGACCATTTCCGCGCTTTCCGTTCACGGTAACTGCGTACATCCCGACAAGGCGGTAGCAGCAAAGTTTGAAGAAGACTTCAGAGCGGCTTGCGTGCTTGCAGGACAGATTGGTATTGACAGAATCGTAACCTTTTCCGGTTGCCCCGGTTCTGACGAGGGCGCAAAACAGCCTTCTTGGGTAACCTGTGCTTGGCCTCCGGAATATCTTGACGTTTTGGATTATCAGTGGAATCAGGTTCTTATTCCCTACTGGAAAGAGGCTGTAAAGTTTGCAAACGCAAATGGAGTAAAGAAGATTGCTCTTGAAATGCACCCCGGTTTTTGTGTGTACAACCCCGAAACCCTTCTCAAGCTCCGTAAGGCTGTAGGCGACACTATCGGAGCTAACCTCGATCCCTCTCACCTTTTGTGGCAGGGTATGGATATTATCGACGTTATCTACGAGCTTAAGGACGCTATCTACTATTTCCATGCAAAAGATACCGAGCTTAATATGCGTAACGTAAGAAAGAACGGCGTGCTTGACACCAAGCATTATTCTGATCTTGAAAACCGTTCTTGGGTGTTCAGAACAATGGGTTACGGCACGGACAACTGGAAGCAGATTATTTCCGCGCTCAAAGTTGTTGGTTATGACGACAGCATTTCCATCGAGCACGAAGACGCGCTTATGGCTCCTTTCGAGGGGCTCGAAAAGGCTATCGACTACCTTAAGCCTATGCTTATAGAGGGTGGCGGAGCTAAAATGTGGTGGGCATAAAAACAAGCGTGACGCTTGACCCAATATTTGTACTTTAACAAAGCAAGTAATTAAATATCGTTAGTTTTTTTGTTTGGGAGTGCGCCTCCGCACCTCGCAATAAAGCCTTTTTAGCAACGTGACGTTGCATCCGATTATTGCCAATTTAACAAGGTAAACAATTAACTACCGTTAGTTCTTTCAAATTGGGAGTGGACCTGTCCACCGCAATAAATCCTTTTTAATGGGCATTGAGTGTAGAGGAAGTCAAGCCTTTCACCGCACGGGGTTGTTAAAATGTACGTAGACGACTGCGAATCGTCCACACCCTTACAAAACAACCATTACGTCATTGCGAGCGGAAGCGAAGCAATCTCAAATCCCAAATGGAGTTTAGCGAAAGCTAAATAAATAAACACAAATCATATATTCAAGGAGAAAACAACAATGAATAAAATCGTAAGAATTGGCGTTATTGGCTGTGGAGGAATTGCCAATGGTAAGCATATGCCTTCATACGCCAAAAATCCCGATGCTAAACTCGTAGCGTTTTGTGATATTATCGAAGAGCGCGCTATAAAGGCGAAAGCCGATTATGGTGACGAAGAAAGCAAAACGTATATCGACTACAAAGAACTACTAAAAGACGAGAGCATTGACGCGGTACTTGTTTGTACGCACAATAAGCTTCATTGCGAAATTACTTGCGCGGCACTTAACGCTGGCAAGCACGTAGTTTGCGAAAAGCCTATGGCGATGAACTATGAAGAGGCAAAGAAGATGCTTGAAGCACGCGATAAGGCAGGCAAGGTGCTTACAATCGGTTATCAGAGCAGATTCAGACCTGATGCAATGCTACTGAAAGATATTGTAAACGACGATGAACTCGGCGACATCTACTATGCCGAAGCGCCTGCAATCCGTCGTCGCGCAGTTCCCACTTGGGGTGTATTTATCGACGAGGAAAAGCAGGGTGGCGGTCCGCTTATCGATATTGGAACACACGCGCTCGATCTTACGCTTTATATGATGAACAACTACGAGCCTGCATACTGTGTGGGTAAGACTTTCCACGCTCTTAACAAGCAGACTCAGACGGGTAACGCTTGGGGTGACTGGGATACCGAAAAGTTCACGGCGGAAGACTCGGCGTTCGGATTTATCGTAATGAAGAACGGCGCGGTTATCTATCTTAAGTCGTCTTGGGCACTCAACTATGCCGATCCTATCGAAGCTGTTACCGTTCTTTGTGGAACGAAGGGCGGAGCGGATATGAACAAGGGACAAAATTGCCTTCGCGTCAACACCGTAGAACACGGCAGACAAGTTATCAAGGAGTATAACCTTAAGAGCGGTAGTGTTGCGTTCTTCGACGGCGTGAGCGGTGGAAGTCCTGCGGATTTAGAAGCAAAATGCTTTACCGACGTTATACTTGGCAAGCGTAAAGAACTTTGCGTAACTGCTGATCAAGCCGCAGTCGTTACGAGAATTTTGGAGGGAATTTACGAGTCTGAAAAGACGGGTAAACCCTATTATTTTGACTAATATATAGGAGTAAAAAACTATGACAAAGATTACATTTTTGTGTGAAACAAATCCCGGTGCAAACCGCGAAACGGGTATCAATCCTGCTTATGAGAACGGAATGGACCAATACGTATACGACTTTTTGTGTTCAAAAGGTTATGACGTAACTTGGATTAAGATTTCTCCCACCGATGATGGAAGCGCGCTTACCGACGAAATTTTGGAAAATACCGAAGTATTGCTCTGGTGGGGACATATTTATCATAAGAACATTTTAGATAGTGTTGCAGAAAAGGTTGTAGCACGTGTTAACCGTGGTATGGGCTTCTTTGCAATGCACTCAGGACATCACTGCAAGCCGTTTAAGCGCCTTATCGGAACGACTGGCAATCTTTCCTGGAGAGAGATTGGAGAGAGAGAAAGAGTTTGGGTAACCGACTTCGGTCACCCCATTACAAAAGGTCTTGGCGACAGCTTCGTGATCGACCACGAAGAAATGTACGGCGAGCCTTTCGATATCCCCAATCCCGACGAACTCGTATTCATTTCTTGGTTCCAAGGCGGAGAGGTAATGCGATCGGGATGCGTATGGAAGAGAGGTAGAGGTAAAGTATTCTTCTTCCGTCCCGGTCACGAAACGCTTCCTACCTACAAGTACGAATCCGTTCAGAAGGTTATCGTAAACGCTATCGAATACCTTACCCCCGACGAGATCGTTGCACCCTACGGTGCGCCCAAGATCCCCGTTCCTCCCGAGGGCGATATTAAGACCTGGTAAAATAGCTAAATAAAAAATAAAACACTTCATCAATGTTTTAATAACTTTCATGAGGTGTTTTTTTGTGTCTAAAATTGCAAAAACTAAAAAAATGGCATTGAGTATTTTCCGTTTTTGCCATATAATAAAGCAAAAGGAGAGAACGCGTATGAAACTTAGGAATAATAACGTAATTGTTTTTGGTGGCGGAAGCGGTATAGGAGAGGCAATTGCAAAGCGTTTTTGCAAAGAGAATGCAAAGGTTTTAATAGTTGGTAGAACGGAAGAGAAATTATTGCAAGCAAAGGCGGAAATAAATTCCGATAACCTGTTTGTTAAGGCTTTTGATATTACCAAGGTTGACGAGCATATATCGCTTTTTGAATATGCTGAAAAAACAATGGGAAGAGTAGATGCATTTGTAAATTCCGCCGCAATAGGTGGAGCGCAAACGTTTGGAAGAGGGTATGAGCCGTGGGATATAACGAGCGAAGAGTGGGATAAGTTTACAGATATAAACTTTAAGTCTGCATTCTTTTTAATGCGCAACGAGGTGGATTATTTATTGTCAAAGTCTGTCCGTGGTAATATTCTTAATATCGCGTCAAACGCTGCGTGTATGGATATAATAGGTGCGTACGGAGCGTCCAAGCAGGCAATAATTAAGTGGACAAGGGCGTTTGGCAAAAGGTTTGGACATCACGGAATTATAATAAACGGAATTGCTCCCGGCGCAACGCTTACGCCTATGATTGCAAACTATGCAAAAGACGTCAATCAAAAATACGAGCGTCACGCCATAGAGCGTTTTATTCGCCCTGACGAAATTGCTGAGCTTGCCTTTTATCTAATGAGCGATTTTGGCGAGATAGTTTGTGGGCATACCGTTGTTGCTGACGGCGGTGATAATCTTGCAACTTTATAACGTTTTAGAAAAAACATAAAAACTCCGATACGTGGCGGAGTTTTTTGTTATTGTAAAATAAACCACTAGCTGTGCTAGTGGTCGCCGAAGTAGCTTTAGCGTTCCGTAGTGACAAAAACGTCCTCCTCTGTTATAATATAACTATGTTTCGACACTAAGTAAATAAAACAGAGGAGGACAACACAAATGG
>JAGAPA010000028.1 GCA_017623455.1 Clostridia bacterium
GCTACAGTTCCGGGTGCTACCGACAAATCTATATTCTTCTTTTTGATAGGGGGAAGCGTTACCTTCTCGATTACGTATTCGCCCTTGCTTAACGCCAATTTAATGTCTTGTGTAAATAATCCCATAAGTTTTCTCTCCTTATTTATAGTTTATGTTGAATAGAGTCGATAGCCGCAAGTATCGCTTCGCTCTTTACGCAGAATCCGTAGCCCTGAATCTCTCTTACCAAAGCCTGCTCGGTAAAGGGATTTTCTCCCTCTTCTGCGGCAAGCGGATCGATAAACGTTTCGGTATCGATACGGGTTTCGGCATACGTTGCCATTCCCACGATGCTTCCGTCCGCATTGAATACGGGACCGCCCGAATTACCCGAGTTGAGCGTGAGCGTCGTTTGCAAGGTGGTAAACTGCGAATTGCGCTTTGCATCGTGATAGTCGGGGTTTGCAACCGCGCCCTCGGTATACGTAAACTTGTAGTGCAACGGATTTCCGATAGTAAACACCATCTCACCCTGTTTTGTAGGAACGTCCGTAATATTAAGCACGGGAACCTGCTCGGGAATTTTGCCCGACTTAGGCGTTAAGATCGCAATATCCTCGTCCTGCGAATAGAATATCAACTCCATGGGGATCTTCTGACTTGCGCCTAAATTAAGCTTGTCTGAAAACTCTGCTTCAATGGACTGAATTCTGTCACCCTCAAGCGTGGTAACGTGTGCGTTCGTAATAATAAGGTTATTGTATCCGCACCAGCCCGTACCCCAACCTTCGAACTGTCTTCCCTTAACCGATATTCTCGTTACGGATTTTGCGCATCTTTCGATAAGCTCAGTCTTTGCTATCTCTATCTGCTGTAAAATGCTCGAAGCGTTGTTTACTGCAAACTGAGGTGCAACGGGTGTGGGGGTAACCGCGTTAACCGTTCCGCAAACGGGACAAACAGTCGATCCTCCCAATATTTCTCCACAGCACTTACATCTACTCATAATATTTCTCCTATAATCTATGTTTGATGTGTATATACATCTAAACGTCGTATTTATTGTACCACACCGCGATATAAATTTCAAGTATATTTTGGCAAATTTCGACATTTTTGCGTTTTTTAATATTAAATTAATATTATTTTAATCTTTCTCATCGTTTTCTGCCTGTTTTCTAAGCAAATCAGGCGTTTTTTCCGCGTATTACCGATTTTTTTATTCGTTTTCCGAGTTTTTTTAATGTATTTTTAATGTCGAATTTTGAGGAATCAACAACATAAACACGCACGTAATGCACGAAAATATTTACGGACTGCAATAAGAAAACCGACAAACTACACCGCTGAAGCGCAAATGAAAACAAAAACCCGAAAATTAATATACGTTTTAAGCAACTACTAACAAAGAATACACCCTCAAAAGCCGATCTGACCTTTGAGAGTGCATTGTTTGTTGATTTTTTTGTGCTATTTTACGATAACCGATTGATAATCCTTATAATCGATATTTTCCTCCAAGGTAATAAAGCCCCAGTTTTCGCATAACGCGTCGGCGATTATCTGTGCCGTGGTGATATGCGTTTGAAGACTGTTATGACCGTTGGCGCCCGTAGTTCCGTCGGCACCCACCTTGGGAATAACGACCTCCTTAAGATAACCTGCCTTGACTACTCCTGCATCGGTAAGAGCTCCCATTGCATAATTACCTGCTTTAGAATTGGTGTGCGTCCAAATCATATATGCATTGGGGTACAGAACGTGCAATTTTTTGACCATATCCACTACTTCCTTGTTATAGGTAGTAACATTGAAATTGCCGTCGGGAGTATCGTTTCCGCCGATATTGAAGATTATCACGTCGGGAACCCACTTACTATGATCCCATACGGGAGTGGTTTTTGCTCCCGAAACGTTATTGCTTGTGGTAATGCCCGTATAGTCCAAAACCTTTGACACGGACTTACCCGTGGGATATGCAACACCCCAACCGCTGTTTCCGACGTACTGAACGTCCGCTCCGAACATTCTTGCGGTGAGGTAATTGAACGAATGTAAAGCACTACTGTTTTCGGTGGTTCTGCTACCGCTCGTACCCAATGCTCCGTGACCTGATCCGCCCGACGCGCACACGAACATAAATCTTAAGCTTCCGTTATCGTAATCAAGATCTCTTTTGTGGAAGCTTCCGTCCGTTTCAAAAGAGAGAATTGACACGGTTGCATCATACGGTTCGCTCATTTTAAGACATTTTACCGTATGACGGCTATTGGAAAGACCGCTTACGATACAAATTTTTTCCTTACCTCCGCTAAGCTTAAACGTTCTTTCTAAAGACACTGTGGGCAGTATTTCGTTATCCACCGCCACATTGAAATACGGGTAGTGATTTTTACTGTTACCGCTTATTGTTGACTCGAATTCCACGTAAAGCTCGGTGCCCGTAAAGTCCACCGTAAAACCGGTTGCCGAATGGTAGACCGTGACCTTTGCATCCTCTTCTTCGCTCTGTGCACTGTACGCGTAACGACCTTCCCATTTTACGTAAGGCTCTGACTCGTTTGCAAGCATAGAACCCGAGATCTTATTTATGCCTCCGCTTACCGCGCAACCCGAAAAGCCGGAAAAGCACACGATAAGGACTAATAAAAGTGATAATAATTTTTTCATGGTATTACAATGCGTAGTAAATAGTAGTTCCGCTACCGGTCATGATGATAAAGATCGCACATACTACCATTGCTCCTATCCAAGCTCTTCCCGATTTATTGAAGAACCATCTGTTAAGAAGCGGAAGCGCAAGCATCATGGGAATGATACTGAACAGCATATTTACGAACAACCACTGAGGACCAACCTCGCCCGTAAATCCAACTACACCCGTACTGCCGAAAGCAATATACTGTACGACAACAAGTGCAACAAGACCCAAGGTGTTACCCAATACCGCTATAACCTGACTAAGCCATTCGGGCCAGTTTGAAGGACGCATAGAGCAGTTTACCCTCAAAGAGTTTGACATATAGAATATGAAGAAGAAGGGCAGATACATTGCCATTGCAAGTATCGCGTTACCGTTGAGCGTAAATCTTGCCGAAAGGAAGAAGAAACGCATATCAACGTGGAAGATTGCATAGCACAATCCGTCTAAAGCAAAGAACGAAATGATGAGGATAGCCGCCATAAGCGGTGTTTTCCAAAAATCACTGCCCTCAAGCTTGATAGGATCGAGCTTGCTCTTGTACGATGCGTGCACGTCTTTTACGGAAGGCGCACTCATAATTTCAGAGTCCGTATCGTCACTTACCGTGCTTGCGCCTTTTTTCGCTTTTGCATAATCAATAACGTATTCAAGTCCCCAGGTGAGGAAGAATATCACGATACCTATAAGACCGTTAGCTACCGCCCAAAGCATGATCGCGTTTGTAAAGCGCTGTGGGAAGACCCATGTCTGAACGCTTCCTGCCGCGTCCGGGAACCATTCAACGGATTTTTGTACCGCTACCATGTACAGGAAGTACGCGATGATCGCGGAGATGATAAATGCCACCCAGAAGAAGATTCTGCCCTTGACTTTCTGATTACCCGTTCTTGCAGGCATTTCCTTTTTAAGGGAAGCGAAAGCCTTGGTCTTAAGGAGCAATACGAAGAGTGCCATAATAAATACGAAACCGCCTACAAGCACCATTCCTCCGCCAATCTCTTTCCAAAGCCAAGCCTGATTGGTATCGTCAAGACCTCTCTGCGTTACGCCGTTTGCATCATAATTGTCGAATACGTAACCGAAAAAGCTTACAAGGTTAGTAAGAGTTTCGGCATCGTAGGGCTGGAATGCGTGCAAGCAACTCTCGTTGTTTACCTCAGCATAAGTATAGGTATAGGGATTGCCGTAGCTTGCTCCAACCTCAACCTCGTCCACTAACGTTTCGCTGTTACGGGCGAGCTGATAGTTTACGATCTCAAGCGACTCGGGTGCATAGCGCATATCGGCGTTGCCTACCGTAAGCCACCACTCCTCATCTGCGGTAAGACTTGCTCCGTTTGCGAGCTTTTTCTTGATATCCGCTTTCTTGGTTGCCGTTTCATTCTGATAAGCACCCTCGTCGTTTCTTGAGTAGCTTATACCAATATTACTCTTAGTATTGGACCAGTTCCAGCCACGGATAAAGCCCGTAATATAAACTGCCGCAAGACGGGAGGTTGCCTCACCGCGGTCGGTTGCGTTTTTACCCTCGCGCTCTGCGAGCTTCTGCGCGCCGTTACCGCCTGCCGAGTGTCCCGTTGCTCCAATTCGGGAATAGTCTACCCAACTGAAGTATTCCTTTCCCTCGTCCGTGTGCATATAGTCCATCCAATGGAACAAACCGTATCCCTCGTTTGTAGCCGATTGCTTTTCGTAAGAGGGGGTGGATTCGCCCTGACCGTAGGGATCCAAGCAAATAACGCCGTAACCTCTTCTTACAAGCTCGATACAAAACGATGCCTGCGTTTCCTTAGTTCTCTGAATACCCGGTGCTACCAGAATCATGGGAACGGGATTGGATGCGCTTGCATAGGTGGGCTTGTAAATGTCCGCAACGTTCTTGGTCTTTACTCCCGTTTTTTGCGCCTGCTGTATTGCGCTCGACGTTGCGTTGCCCGTTTCTTCAAGGTTGACTACGATAGTTTTGGTTTCGATGGAAACCCTGAAAAAGTCCGTCTGTATCATGCTTGCCAAAAAACCGCCTACAAAAACGAGCGCAAGAGCAACACAAAGAGCCGTCTTTGCCTTGCACCAGTTTTTGAACCAGTTTGGCACACCAACCAAGAAAAAGTTCTTGATCGCTTCTAAAATTTTACTGAAAAATGATTTATTTTTATCCATAATTAAATTGTATTACCCAAAACGGCGAATTTTCTCCACCGTTTTGGGTACCTTTATAAAAATCAGATTTTATTATTCCGCAACTACTTTGTCAGCAGTCAAATACTCGTACAATGCGATTGCTGTTTCTTTGTTAGCGCAACCGTCGATTATGCCAACCTTTCTGGAGGTGTTCTCAAAGTGTCCTGCACCTGCCGCAACCTTGCCGTATTCGGAATCGAAGGTAACTCCATCCGCTTTGTTTCCGCCAATATAGATATCTACGTTCGTAGCCTCGCTTATTGCGGTTACAAAGCCTGCTGCGTTTTCACCCTCGATACGTACGAAGCTTACGTTCTTGTCCTTATACAAGGTAGCGATAGCCGCCTCGATAGCATCTGCCTCATCTGCCGTAATGTAAACGTTAGAAGATGCGGACAAGTGAATGTAAACCACGAGATCAACCTGCTTTTCTGCAAACACGGGATACAAAACTACCGAGCCTTCGCTGAGAAGCTCCTTAACGTCAGCATAACCGATCTTAGCACCCGTAACCTGAGCCTCGGTGGCATTCTCGGTGGTAGCCCAGCCGATAAACTCAAAACCGCTTTCTGCTTCTACGTCGGGAGCAGTAACGGTAGTGCCGAGAATATTATCAACATCGCCCGAAGTGATATCGCCCTTTACGTTAAAGCTGATGTTTGCAGAGCCTGCTTCCAAGCCCGTAACGAACGCATAGAAGTCTATAGCTCTTTCGGTATCGGTAAGCAAACAAGCGTATCTTGCAGTAAGACCTTCGTAGGTCATGTAGCTTCTTGCGATATACTCAACCTTACCGGTAGAGGTAATGTTGGAGCCTGCGCCGATAATAACGTCGATGTCTGCGTCGCTGTTAACAGCCGCACCGAAGTTTGCTACGCTAAGAGAATCGCCTGTGTAATGTCTGAACTCTACGCTATAGGTATAACCCTTAGTAGCCATCCATGCCTTGAATGCGTTTTCGATAGCGGCAGAAGAGCCTTCTGCAAGCTTGTCGATATATCTGTCGTAAACTGCAACGATAAGTCCTTCGTTGGGAACGCGAACCTGCATTACCGCATAAAGATTTGCCTTACCGTCCACACCCGTATAATCCAACAGGTCGTAAAGAGAAACGGATGCGCCCTTTGCAAATACGACCTCTCCACCCTTCTCGGTTGCCCAACCTGCAAATACATAACCCTTCTTTGCAGGGCCTGCAATAGCAGCGCCGGTCTCAGCAACTTCTACCTCTTCAATAAGAGCTCCTTCATCGTCGTACAAAACAACCTGCATAGTTTCTTCGGGGAGGATGTTGTTGATGAAGCTGAGCTTGATAGTCGTGTCAAAGAAGAACTTGTTATCTCCGTTAACGGTTGCAAGATAAGTTTCTGCCAACGCGTAATCGGTAGCAACTCCGTCTGCGGATCCGCCCGTAACTTCTACCTTTACGTTTCCTTCGCCCACAGGCTCAACGAGCGCAGCAGGATCGGGATTGGTGTTCTTGTCATCCATGCTCTTTGCGTTAAGGTTTGCACTAAGATATACAACGTTGGTCGCATTTTGTGCAGCCGCATACGCAACACCGTTTGTGCCGTATGCGTATACGTTTGCGGTTACGAAGCAGTTTTTAACAGAGCTTCCGTTTTCCGACTTACCTACAAGACCGCCTACGTTCGTTCTTCCGCCTACATAAGAATAGATAGCGGTAGTGGAATTATAAACGCCTGCAACGTAACAGTTTGCAACGGAGCCTGCGTTAAGACCAACGATACCGCCTACGTTCTCGTCGCCGTGAACACGGATACCTGCAAAGTAGCTTTCGCTTACGGTTGCGCCTGCCATATTATATCCTACGATACCGCCGATATTGATGTTGGTGGTACCTGCAACGATACTGCCCTCGTTTTCGATACGTTGTCCGAGAAGCTTACCCGAGCCTACTACCGCACACTGAGTTACGGTGCCTGCATTGATACCTACAATACCACCGCCATAGCTGTAATTACTGGTGGACTTACCCGTTTCCTTGGAGTTCCATGCGCCCAAGCAACCCTCGGACGTACAAAGCTCAACCTTTCCTTTATTATATCCTACGATAGTTCCTCCGCCGATACGAGCCTTAATGGTTCCGGTAGAAGCGCTTATAGAAGTAATCTTACAGTTGTAAACGATACCCGTAGCAAGGTTTGTTCCAACGATTCCGCCTGCAATACCGCGGTTGCCGGCTCCGTCTGCAAGAGTTTCGTCAATAGCTTTTGCAATACCATCGGTTCCAACAACGCCTGCGGTGCTTTCTACGTTTGCGGTAACGCTGATCTTTTCGATCTTACCTGCATTGTAGTCAACCATTGTGCCGATACTGTCATAAAGCGAAGTGGAGATCGCGCCTGCAACTGTAACCTGTTTTACGTAACCGTTTTCGCCGATCTTGTAAATTGCCGCTGAGTTTCCGCTAACGGTAATCGTTCTGCCGTTTCCAAGCAAGGTTCCGTCAAACACGTAATCCTTCTGAGAATCTCTGTTCGTGGTGATGGAAATGCTCTTTGTAAGGCTGAAATACGTACCCTGTGCTACGTTAGCCTGATTTACCGCGGTAAAGTCAAGCGCGGAAGCAATGAGATAGGGATTTGTCTGAGTTCCTGCACCGTTAAACATTACATTTTCAACTACGCAAGCATCTGCGGTCTTGGTGTTGTCTTTTACGGATACGGTGTAAATTCCGCCCTGAGGAATAATATTAGGCGTAAACGTTACCGTAAAGCTGTCCGCGTCAAACGCAACCGAACCCGTAAGCGCGGTGGGCGTTCCCAACGCGTCGGTAATGGTTACCGTATAATCGGATGCCGAGGATACGGATGTCTGAGTCCACGTAAGCTTACTCGTAACCGCCTCGTTTGCCTTAGCAACGTCGGCTACAAACGCGTTTACCACTCTGTATCCTGCGTGAAGCGTAATATCTGTGGTAACGATGCCCGTGGTAAAGTTCCATTCCGTTCCCTCGTCAAAAGTATCGGTGGTGAACCAACCCGTAAACACATACCCCTCCGTACTGAACGTGGGATCTTCGGGCTTGGTCACTCTTCTGCCCCTTTGTACTGTCTGTTGATTACCGTACTGTTCACCCTCTACCATGAACGTTACGGTATAACCCGTAGGTTGCGTGCCCGGATTTGTGGGAGCACAACCTACTGCTGCCGAAAATAAGACAAGCATACATACGGAAAGAATGCCAATCAAAATTTTCCTGAAAGTTTTCATACTTACCTCCTTGTATTAAAGCAAAAAAAACACCCGGAAAGGTAAAACGGTCGGGAAATACGGCTTAAATATCTTCACCTTTGCAAATTCCTATGTGTTTTTGCTTATTATGTGAATATTTTATCACATTAATAACACCGCTGTCAATTGTAATTCAATTTGTTATAGTTTATTTATAACAAAAAAAAGTATTAATTTTATATAACGCAAGCGCATACACTCTACATATTATCGTGCGAAAGAGAGAAAAGCTAAGCATGCCGATCGGGCTTCGACTTGCATCGTAGGCAATGGCTCGAAATCAACAAACCACTACGGGTAAGAAAAAATATCTTTTTGGCGAAAACTGTCTGAATTTTAACAATACGCACTATACGTATTGGAGATATCGGGTAATCGCCAAAACTCATAACAAAATTTTAAAGAAAACCCCTGCGTTTTTATTTGCTTATCACGGTTTTTTGTGCTATACTCTTACTTAAGAAAAAGGAGGCGCTGTATGTTTTTTGCAATAATCCAAGACAAAAGCCCGTTCATTACTTTTACAACGGCTATAAAGGGAACGCAAAAGCGTATTGCTTCCGTACTGTGCGAAAAATGCGAGCTGTGCTTAGCGCTTGACGAAAACGTAAACGGGAACAAAGATACCGTATGCTACGATAAGCTCAAAAACGGAGATTTTTCTGCTCTTGCATCGTTCTCCTTCTCCTCCACCGACACCTCGGTTTCCGTTTTGCTATTCACCGATAACGAAAACGAGTATAGCGACTACCTCGCCCAAAACCGCATCGACGATATCGTGGAGTAATACGGGCGGATAATCCGATATCGGCTTTTATTTATAACACCTCTCCGGCTTCTCTTCACTCTGCACCACAACCCAAAAACCACCTTGGCTCAAAAGTATAAAAAAAGTATAAAACAAACATACAAACTGCGCAAACAATACCTAAAAAGCGGCATATCAATACCCAAAAACCCAACTTAAAAAACCGCAAAAAGAACAAGTTTACCGCATACGTATCGCGCAAACCCGTCAAAAATCAATATTAGCTTCCGTAGTTAAATGGATATAACAGCCCCCTCCTAAGGGGCCGTTGTGGGTCCGATTCCCGCCGGGAGTACCAAAAAACACCATTACTCTTCTGAGTGGTGGTGTTTTTTTATTTTAACCAAGGGAATCGAACGGCAGGTCGAGCTTTAGCTCAAATTGCGAGTGAATCGAGCAATTTCCTGACAGGCGTGATAGTACTCGCCAGAGTACGGAGCGATTCCCTCCGGGAGCACCAAAAATAACGTAAACCTTTTATGGTTTTGCATTATTTTTTATACTTCACGTTTGAATAGAAATCGCGTTGACGGTAGGCAGCCCCACAGTCAATATGAAAGAACTGACAGTGGTCGTGTAATTGGCTTTGCGGAAGAATATATTGGGGCGCAGACCTGTCTGCTGCGAAGGCGCACTCCCAACATGGGGGCGATTCGTGAATCGGTGCGGAGGCGCACTCCCAATATGAGAAAACTGACAGTAGTTGATTGTTTGACTTTGTTAAAGGACTATTATCGGATGCAACGTCACGTTGCCTGACAGGCGTGTCAATGCAAGTAATATTTATTTGCTTGCAAGGATAAATATTACGCAGTATTCAAGAAACGTGGCAAAATTTATTTTGCAAAAATACGTTAGTATTTAGCGAGATTTCTCGCTATACGCGTTTCTTTTAA
>JAGAPA010000003.1 GCA_017623455.1 Clostridia bacterium
CATTTGAAAGAGTCGGACTTTTTATGATTTCTTAATTCGTTTTCCATATTTTTACCTCCTTAAAAAACGTAATTTGAAGTATCTAAGTTGAGTGCGTTTACAGGCGTATTGTTGGTATAGCCTGTACAAATCAACTGAGAACTGTAAGTGTAAGTGTTGTGCGCTCCCGTCAACGTAAGTGTGATGGTAGCCAAGTTAGGACACGTAATGTTTGACATATAGTCAATAATCTGAGCAGTCGTAAGGTTCTTGAAGAGAATATCCCCGGAACGTTGGAAGATAGCCCAATTTACCATATCGTGAGCATAGTCAAAGAAATATTCTTTGCCGTGCCAATTCGTTACCGAACTGTCTGCAAGCTCCATATTAGACGGGAAAAGGTCTTTAACGTTAAACCACTTTTCAGTGTCTGGATCTAACGTAAACTTTACGGTCTTGGTAAATGCCTCAGCAATCGTATATACGTCGTTGGTTGTGACGTTAGCGTTAATAACACCACCAGAGCCCGTTACGGTAGGACATACCTCGTATTTAACTTCGGTAGAGCCACCAAAGTTTACTGCGATATTACCGATATTAAGGCTTGCAGCCGTTACTTTTTGTGCATATTCAAGAGTACATACCGCCGATACGTCGGGATTATCCTGCGAAGTGGCTTTTACAATAATCTGTTGACCGAAAGGCTGAATGCACGATACGGTAGCAGACTTGCCACTTGAAGAAATATTTACGTAGTCGGTAACGGTTTTACCTGTCGCCCAAGTGCTTGACGGATTAGACCAAGCAAGCGTCCAATCAATGCCGTGATTTGCCGCATCAATAGGCTCAATAGTTGCGTTAATCGTAATAGCCGTTTCAGCTAAAGGCGATATACCATACGTAGCAAAATCTTCCGAGAGAAGTTTTGCGCTCATGAGCTTTATGCCTTGACTTTGCGTTTCGCCAACCTGCATCCCCCCTGCTAAGATTGTTTCCTGCGTGGGTTTATTCGCCTCGTTGGACTGTTCGGTAGTCGGCGTTGAGCAAGCAACCATTGAGAAACAAAGGGCTACGAGCGATAACATTGCCACTACCATCGTTACAATTCTTTTCTTTGTAATTTTCATTGTTTACCTCCGTTATTAAGATTTTTTACTGTATTTGTTGTATTGCTTTAGGTACTTATCCGAGCGTTTACGGTTACGAACACCTCTTTTGTAGCCAAAAGCCGCTGCGGTATGTGACAAAAAGCGTTTGGGAATTTCATAGGCATCTTCCCAGCCTTTTGAATAACCGACGTTATATGCAGTTTTCATATCCTGCTTATAACTGTTCTTCTTCGGTTTCGTTGTGTTTTTAGACATAATAATTACCTCCAAAATTTATTTGAAATGAAAACTACGGCTTACGGACTTATACCGCAAGCCGTAGAAACAACTGTTTTTTAGTTGTCGAGCTTAGTCAAGCAACATATTGAGAAGCTCTTTATCAGAGTTTCTTGCAGGCTTAATTTTACACTCGTAAACCTTTCCGTTTTCGTCAACAGACTGTACGGCGTAGGTGTTACCGGAAATCGTATTACCTGCATCGTCCTTCATAGAGTAAGGAACGACAACAAGGTTCGCTTCCATCTGGTCGTCGAATACGATATCCAGAACGGTATAACCACCGAAATCAGGGGGCGCTACCGCAATTTTGATATTCCTACCACGAATTACACCTTTGATAAAATAAGTGAAGTTTTCTTTGCCTGTCTTTTTAGATACGTAAGTTTCTCTTTCTACCTTGATATTAAATTTTTCCATTGATTTTTAATCCTCCTATAATTTGTTATTGATTACTTGCCAATTTTCTTAGCAATAGCCTTTGCTTCTGCCTTAGTCTTACCCTCAGCAAGAGCCTTCTTGTACTTATAAGTACCTGCGTGGTCGGACTGTGCCTGAAGATAACCCGATCTCATACCTGCCTCATAATCAGTGAGTTCCTTACCTTCCTTAGGTCCACGCATGTGTACCTTTGCCTTGCGTTCCTCTGCATAGCCCTTCGCTCTCTTAGACGGAACAGACCAGCGTCTTTCTCTTTTAGTTGTTGCCATTATTCAAATAGCCTCCTTTTAATTAAATTTAGATTTTTTGTCCGTATAGCCGATAACGCAGCCGTTTTGTGCCTACTTTTTTAAGGGTTTAAGCCTTATTTTCAGCTATTAAGTTGTAATTTTTATAATAAAATGTGAGGGAAATTGTTTTTGAAACACTCGTTTCCTGCGATATATAGCAGAGAGGTGGCCACCTTACCGAGCTCGTCACCGCAGTCAATCGAAATTTATATTAAATTTTCCGTCACACCTATTACCGAATGTGGTTAATCAACGTATTTACGGGTATAACTTGCAGATTTTAACCGCTTACCGTTGATATTCGCTCTGCCCTGAAAGGCAAATTCATACTCAGCATCACGCTGGGGTGTGCGAAGATAATACGTATCATCGCTAAGCACCATAGCAGTACCTACGTCCGATTCCAAAAAGGAAATTTGTTGTTTTACGATATACTCGTCCGTCCGGTACACGTTATCTGCACCGTCAATAAAGTCCATATCGCAAAGACATACAGCGTAATTCTTGTTTTTGTCCTGTTTCATTGCTTTTTCTCCTTATAGATTTTTATATTTTCAGTGCGCCCTGTAAATATTGAAGTAACTGTCTATTGAGCCGTTTAATATAGTCAACGGAACAATCCCAATCGTCTGCAACAACCATTTGCGAATTGTTATGAACATAAAGAGCAACATAGAGCATATACAACTGACCTTTGGCGTTGCTGACCGCTTCGTTATATGCCTTTACCGTTTCTGCCAAACGAATTAAACCCGTAACCTTGCCGGCTGCAATAATCTCTTTTTCATTAGCGTAATAAAATTTAATTTCCGCTAAATCTTCTCGTATCTCTTGCAACGTTTTCAATTTTATTGCCTCCTGTTTCTATAATCGAAAGAAGATAATATAGACTTCATTGTTTCGGCATCCTTGCCTTTTAACGTAGGGAGCAATCTATGTAAAAGTTCTGACTGCTCACTTGATAAATAATCCTTGTAGGACTTGTATTCTTTATCAATATGAATACCTCCGCCGTTGCCTTGTGTGGTGTAAATCGGGTATTCAGTTGTAAGGGCTAAAATGTCATAATCTATGGTTCTTAGAGATACACCAAATTCAAAAGCGAGATTTTCTCTCGTTTCAAATTTACGCATACACAATAAGTCGATTATTGCTTTTCTGCGCTGACTTGCTGTCACCCGATTTTCACCTCCTTCGTTCTTTCTTGACTGTATTCTAAAATCCAAACTTGCAACTTTTTTGCAGGTTTGAAAAAATAATTTCAATTTTTTTCAAAAAATTTTTGGGAACAAAAAAAGTGCCTTGACAAACAGTAATCCCATCA
>JAGAPA010000004.1 GCA_017623455.1 Clostridia bacterium
AAAGGAATACAAGACAAAACTTTGCAAGCAATTATTTCTTGCCTTAAAAAGAATAAAACAACTCCTATAACAAGCGATTTTATTTCCGTGCAAACGGGCTTAACCGCTGTCACTGTTCGTAGATATATGAGTTTTTTAGAAGAAAGCGGAAAAGTGGTAGGCGAATTAAATTATGAAACAGGTGGCAGACCTTGTATGTACTATCACTTAAAGTCCAAACAAGAATAATAAAAATACGTTAATTTTATTTATTAACGCAGTTCTAATCAAAGAATTTTACCAAAAGAAAAATCAGACTCCACTTTGGAATCTGATTTTTTCTCCGCTTGAAAGTGCAATTTTATATATTGTTTCAAAAAATCCCTTATAGGGAATGCCTTTGTAGTCCTTCCTTTTTTTCATATGGGCGAGTCGCCCGATTTTTCCTACTTTTTAATTATTACGGTGCTTAAAGTTTTGGGCATAAGCTCTATATACCAATTTTGTCCCAAACATTCTATCTGAGTTTGAGCTTTTTTGTCGTTGTTGTTTACAAGCACCAAAACCGTTTCGGTTGCGTTATCCACGGCAAAGCCTTCAGTTGGGGCAACGGAAGCAGGGAAGTGGGGCATATTAAACCCGAACTTTTTATCGCAGGTTATTGGATAAATAACCGACTTTGAATTTATATACGGCGCAATTTGTGAAAACGCCTTATACTGACCGCTATACGCAAAAGACTTATCGCGTCTATCGTACGTTATCAAGCCTCCGCAGAAGAACGGACCGATATTAGGCCCTCCGTCCTCGTTGAGAACTAAGTTCCAACCCGTAAACGACTTGTAACCGCACTTTAACGCGCGTGAGATCATGATTGCCCACTTTGTTGCATCGGTTGCGTAATTGTCGTAAAGTCTTGGGCCTGCCTCGGTGAAATGCAACTGCAACGAGGGGTACTTTTGCGTAATTTTTAGAGTTTCCTCCACCTCTCCACTATAATAATGAAAAGCAATTCCGTCCACGTCTTTGTCAAGGTTATGCTCGTCCAAAGTCCACATCACCCTGTGTGTATTGATAAAATTATGGTCGTAAGCCCAAATCTTTAAGTCCATTCCCGCTTTAGTCAATTTTGCCTTAAGCGACTTTATGAACTTTGCCTCAACGTCGGGATGCCAATCGCAAGCAGGCATCGTTCCGTCCTGCTGAGTTTCGAGCTCGTTTTGAGGCGTAATTCCGTAAATTTTGATACCCTCTTTTTCGTACTCTTTTACAAACTTTATAATATAATCGGCGTACACGTCCACGTACTTTTCGCGCATGTAACCTCCGCCCAAGTTACCACCCGTTTTCATCCAGCCGGGCGGACTCCAAGGCGAAGCGAAAATAAGTAAATCGGGGCGAACCTTAAGTATTTCCTTTATCATGGGAATTACGTACGCTCTGTCCTTGTCAATCGAAAAATGCTCCAACTTTTCGTCAAACGGCACGTCATCGTAAGAATAAAGCTCTGCGGAATAGTCGCTTGAACCTATAGAAAGCCTTGCAACGCTAAGGTTCAGACCGTCTTTTGAATATACGCTTTTAATGAGTTCTGCACGCTTATCTTCATCCATTATGCTCAAGTTATAACAGCTCGATCCCGTTATTGCCACGCCAAACCCCATAAAGTTTTCACACGACGGCACACTGTCTATTTTAAGAGTGGTTGCACCTTTAAGCACGGGCGCAATAAATATTTCCTGCGATAACTTTTCGTGATTTTCGTCCGTAATTATTTGTAGTCCTCTCATTATTTGCTCTCCTCTAAAAATTTATTTCATTTTCAGGCTTTACCTGTGTTACTATTGTAACATAAGTGAAAAAATATTTCAAGCAAAACGAACTAAATTTTTATATTTGACAAAAGTATTTTTATGATTTTTCACTTATACCTGCTGTTTGAGGATTTCCATAATCTCGTTAAGTCCGTTCTCTTTGCCTACGACTAAAGTAGACAGCGCGGACTTCTTTTCCTGAAGTTCCATAATCTTTTCTTCGAGCGTGTTTTGAAGAATGAGTTTGTAAACCTGCACCGACTTATCCTGTCCCATTCTGTACGCTCTGTCCGTTGCCTGATTCATAACGGACTCGTTCCACCACGGGTCGTAATGGATAACAACGTCCGCTCCCGTAAGATTAAGTCCCGTACCACCTGCCTTTAGTGAGATAAGAAACACCTTAGTGTCGTCCTCGTTAAACCTGTTAACAAGGCGCATGCGCTCTGCTTTGGGCGTATCACCCTTCAGCACGTAATACGAAATTCCCTCTTCCATAAACTTCCGCTTGATAATATCGAGCATGGACGTAAACTGCGAGAAAAGTAAAATTTTATGACCGCCGTCCACAGCCGATCGCACGAGCTCCATACAGCTATCGAGCTTTGCGGAATTACCCTGATAATCGGGATAAAGAAGCGAGGGATCGCAACAAATTTGGCGAAGCTTTGTAAGCATACTGAGCACCACGATACGATTGTACGAACCGTCCGCCTTAACCTCCTGCTTAATAGACGCAAGGTTTGCCTCGTACAGTTTTTGCTGTTCGCCTTCAAGCGACGCAACGAGATTGCTCTCCACCTTGGGCGGAAGCTCTTTTAGCACTTCGCTCTTAAGTCTTCTTAAAATAAACGGCTTGACAAGACGTGTAAGGCGCTCGGTTGCAATCGAATCACCCTGCGCCACTCCGATCTCATACCTCTCTCTAAACGTTTCGTACGCGCCCAGATACATGGGCATAATAAAGTCAAAGATTGACCACAGTTCGCCCAAATGGTTCTCAATAGGCGTACCCGTAAGTGCAAAACGGTGATTGCTCTTAAGCTTTTTAACCGATATCGCGTTTTTGGTTTCGGGATTTTTAATAAACTGCGCTTCGTCCGCAATCGCATAATCAAAGGTCTGTTTATACATATCCACGTCGCGCCTTATAAGATCGTAAGAGGTTATCACAACGTCGTATTTGTCGCTCTCCTCTATCATTTTCTGTCGCTCTTCTATAGAGCCGGACACAGCCAAAACGTTGAGCTGAGGCGCAAATTTTTTTATTTCGCTTACCCAGTTAAGAATAAGCGTGGTGGGACAAACGATTATACTGTGGCTCTTTTCCGAAGATAAAAGCGCGATAACCTGTAAAGATTTTCCCAAACCCATATCGTCGGCAAGAATTCCACCAAAATTGTTTTCTGCAAGCATTTTGAGCCAACGGTATCCCGTTTTTTGGTAATTTCGCATTACGGTGTCTAAGTTTTTGGGGCACGAAATATCCGCGTTTGCAATGCTGTCAAAGCTCTTTACGAGCGACTTGAACGCGCTATCTCGCTCTAACCCGAAAAATCCTGCTCTAAGTTCCGCATTGATGTACGGCGCGTAATACGAGGGCAATGTAAATCCGTCCTCTTTTGCCGTTGCGTTTTCCAGAATTTCACTAAGCGCCGAAATACTCGCGTCCGCAAGGTCTACAAATCCTCCGCCCAAACGGATATACCGCTTGTTTTCTCTGTACGCGCCTATGATCTGCATTATCTCTTCTTGCGTATAGTCCTGCGCCTGAAGATCCACGTTAAGCAGATCGCTTGTAAGACGCACTCCCACGTGAATACGCGGAGGCTGTTTTATCTTGAGCTTTTTCATGCTCTCCATTATAAACACCTCGGCATACGAGAAAAGCTCCTTTACGCCAAGCGACAAAAAGTCGAATATCTCGCTCTCGTCCGTTATTCTGAGCGTAGGGTATGCCGAAAAATACTTGGCAAAAATTCCGCGAATGGAATTCTCGGTATCCCAATCCCTCACACAGTCCGCGTTAAAACTCTCGCTTAAAATATCAAACTTAACCTCGTCGTAGCTACTTTGAACCTTTACCTCAATGCCGTCCTCAACACCGTCTATAAACACCTTGCACGTGAGAGGTTCTGCTTCGTACACGGACAAATCCGCGCCGTTTGTTTCCACACCCAAAAATGCGGAAAGCGTGGTTATCACACTGTTATAAAACAAAGTCATATCGCTCTTTGCCACAAACAGCGTTTTCTTTATCGCCACGGTTTCAAAAAATTCCTTGACGCTCTCGGTAAACGTTATATCCACTTTGTATATCTTACCGTTGTACAAAACGTAATCGTAAGCCTTGCCGTAAATAAAGCTGAAATCATAATCGGTAAGCGATACGTCAAAGCCGTCGTTTGTTTCCACAACTTTGAGTTTTATGGGAAAATGCTCGTTTTCCGCGCATACGTATACGAGATTTTGCTTATCGAACGCCAAAAACTTACCCGCGAAGATCGAAAACAACTCGTCCACGTCGCCACTCATAAGTCTTATCTCGTCCTTGTATTTTAAGGGATTTACACCGTACTCAGTCTTTTCTTTAAGCACCTTGGAAATAAAATCAATAAGGGCTATAGACTGGGGCGTAAAGTTGTTCGGAACGTGATAAAGCTCTAAGTTCACCCCGTATCTTCTATACGCGGATGTTTTTACCGCGCTTACAAAATCCGCGATATCTTTAAGATTATACTGTTTGTTCCTGCCTATGCCAAACCTGAGCGACACTCCGCCGTCAAGCACAAGGTAGGGAATAAGCTCCACCTTAACGTCCTCGTCGCACATAACCGCACGTCTTTTCTTTTTGTTGTAGTCCGAAATAAGAGTAAGGGTTGCTCCGTCACTCTTTTTTTCCGTTTCATACGCGCCCATCTGGGGATTTTTTTCTTCAAACGACAAGCACAGCGCTACGATATGCTTACACGGTCCGTTTGCCATAGAATATCTTTCGCAATCACACGTATAGTCATACAGTCCCCCCATCTCGTCAAACGTGATGCTGACGGAGTGATTATTTTCGCCCGAAACCGTACCGCGAATGGTGAACTTACCCGCCTCTTTTGAAGTGGTAATATTCTTCACCGCGTCATCGTAGTATTTCTTTTTGCCCGACATAAAAACGTTGCCTTGACATTCGTTGTATAAGGTGTCGAAATCGAGATACACTGCGTTTTCTCCTTTTGCTGATATTTTTTGGAAATTAAACAAATTTTATTATAACATACTTTTTTAGATTTTTCAATAGGATTTAAAATTTTTATCTGTTTTTTTTACTGTTTTTCCGTTCGCTAAAATTTGCGAAAAAAATTCCAAAAAATATCAAAATCGGGCTTTTGAAGAATTGACAAAGCAGTGAAATGCGGTTATAATGAATGTAGAATTTTTATCATAGGAGGCATAGTCATGGAAGATAGAAGTATTAGCGCAGACCCTTTAGGGCGAAGTTGTAAAATGGCTATGCGCCTTTTATAACTTTTTTCCTAACAGGTTCTTTACGCTCTCTTTACTTAAAATGACGGAAAGAGATCATGGAAAAAGAATTATTGGATTTACTCACAGAGGGCAATTACGCCGACTCTGTTGATTTTGTTGCGAAAAAAAACGCGGAAGAAATCGCCGTAATTTTGAACGAAATGGACGAAAAACATATCGTTCCCTTTTGTCGTGCGCTCGACAGCGACATTATGGCGGAAGTTCTCGTCCTCCTCGAGCCCGCACTTCAGGAAACTATTCTTAACGGCTTGCACGACGACGAGCTTGAAGAGATTATGGAAGAGGTTTCTCTTGACGATACGGTGGACATTATCGAAGAAATGCCCGAAAAAATCGCCGTACGCCTTGCTCAGACCGAGGAAATCAATCAGCTTCTTTTGGACAAAAATTTTGCCGTTCTAAAGCCGTTGCTTGCGCAAATGAACGAAGCTGACCTTGCAGAGATATTCGATGAAACGGACGAAAGCATGCTCGTTTTGCTGTTTAGAATACTCCCCAAAGACCTTGCGGCGGAAACCTTTGTGTTTATGGAAAACGACACGAAGGAAAAACTGCTGAAAAAGCTTAACGACTTAGAAATTAAAGCGGTCATGGACGAACTGTTCTTGGACGATACAGTAGACCTCGTGGAGGAAATGCCGGCAAACGTCGTAAAAAGATTGCTGGCGCTCTCGGATAAAGAAACGCGCAACCATATTAACGATATTCTCAAATATCCCAAAGACAGCGCCGGAAGTATAATGACGATCGAGTACGCGTCGCTTCACCCCGAGATGACCGTAGAGGAGGCGTTTGAGCGCATAAGAAAAACGGCTATCGACAAAGAAACGATTTACACCCTGTACGTAAAAGACAGGGCTAACAAGCTGATAGGTTTGGTGTCTGCAAAAGACCTTATGATCTCACATAAAACGGTTAAGATCAAGGACATTATGACCGAAAACGTAATATACGCATATACCGAAGATGACAAGGAAGAAGTTGCTAAAAAGATTTCGGATTACGGATTTTTGGCGCTCCCCATCGTAGATAGAGAAATGCGACTTTTAGGTATCGTTACCGTCGACGACGCTATCGAAGTCATCGTGGAAGAAAACACGGAGGATATCGAAAAGATGGCGGCAATGACGCCCTCTGACAAGCCCTACCTTAAAACCAACGTTTTTGCTATCTTCAAAAATCGCTTACCTTGGCTTCTTATTCTTATGCTTTCCGCAACCTTTACCGGTCTTATTCTCAACTCCTACGAAGCAGCACTTTCGGGCTTACTCGTTGCGTGCGTGCCGATGATTATGGGAACGGGCGGAAACTCGGGCTCTCAGGCAGCCGTTACCGTTACACGTTCGTTGGCGCTCGGCGAGCTGGAGCCAAAAGACGTGCTGAGGGTAATATGGAAAGAACTCAGAGTATCTTTAATGCTCGGCATTGTTCTTGGCGTTGCGTGCTTTGGAAAACTACTGCTTATCGACAACCTCATCTTTGGCAACGATTACACCGTTATAACCTCGTTAGTCGTATCGCTCGCCCTTACCGCTACGGTAATTATTGCAAAACTCGTAGGTTGTATTCTGCCCATTCTCGCAAAGGTGTGCCGTCTTGACCCCGCGGTTGTAGCGTCACCGTTTATTACAACCATCGTAGACGTTGTTTCCCTACTCGTTTATTGCGCCCTTGTTTCCATTATTTTGTAATAAAACCGCGCATACGTACTGCATTAAACGCGACAAAAATGAAATCCAAACAAATTATATGCTAAAGAAAAAAGTAGCGGTCAGGCAACAACTGACCGCTACTTTTTTTGTTATTTACTTTGTTTTGCCTCTTCGAGGCGTTTTTGCGCGTCTTCTTTTCTCTTGTTCGCATTTACACTTGTGTTAGATTAGTATCAAGTTGTAAATATTTCTTAAAAATCCGGCGTGTACTCGCTTGTTGCGGACGAACGATACTGACAAAACCCCTCAATTCCAAGCTCTTCCACAACTTTTAGCACCTTATTGTACTCAAAAGTAGTAAGCTTACGCTTAAGGTTTTTATCCTCTCCTTTATAAAACGAGGGCGTGTACTGACTCATAAGCGACAACAGCGCGGACGGAAATTTCTCATTTATAGTTTTTACTACGTCCAAACTGTTTTGAATGTATGAGGGAAGCACAAGGTGACGGATTATTACTCCTTTTTTTATAAGCCCGTCCTCTATCACGATTTGGGGCTGTTGACGTACCATTTCGCCTATTGCGCTAAGAGCAACCTCTTTGTAGTCGGGCGCGAATGAGAGCCGTTTTGCCAGCTCGTTATCACAGTACTTAAAATCGGGCAGAAACACGTCTACAAGACCTTCAAGCCTCTTTATGCTCTCCACGCTCTCATATCCTCCGCAGTTGTACACTACGGGCAAAGAACTGCGTGCTTTGAAAACCTCAAGCGCAGGAATAACACTGCTTAAATAATGTGTTGCGGTAACAAGATTTATATTGTGCGCACCCCTATCTTCAAGCTCGAAAAACATATCGGCAAGCTCACTGCTTTGTACGGTTTTCCCCAATACGTGTCTGCTTATTGCGGAATTTTGACAAAACACACAGCGCAGATTGCACCCCGAAAAAAAGACCGCTCCGCTACCGTTCTTACCGCTGATAACAGGCTCTTCAAACATATGTAGCATGCTCTTTGCAACGACCGCGTTCTCACCCACGCCGCAATACCCAACCGCAGTTTTTCTATCAATATTACATTGTCTTGGACAAATATTACACTTCATACCGCTATTATACCCTCTTTTGTAAAGATTGTCAACAGTAACAATAAAAAACCGCATTGGAAGATATATCCAACGCGGTAATTTTTGTTTTACGCCTTAAAGTCGAAGATCTTTTCCATTTCTTCAACAAGCTTGAACTGGGTGTGGCAACGGTCGAGGTTGTGGTTTTCGCGAGTGGTTCTAAAGTACGTATCGCCGTCGAGATAATCTGTTAAAAATCTCATTCCGCACTCAAACGTCATAAGAAGCGCGCCATAAGGAAGAAGCTCCTTTTCTCTGTCCGTAATGGACGGAAACGCACTAACGTAGCCCTCGTAATAGCTATCGTAAAGTGCTTTAGAAAACGTTACGTTATCTAAGTTCTCGTCGTCTTCCTTTCCCGTATTACAACCAAATCTTATAGAGTCGCCAAAGTCGTAGCAAACTGAACCGGGCATAACGGTATCAAGATCGATGACCGCAACGGGTTCGCCCGTAATATTGTCGAGCATAACGTTGTTAAGCTTGGTATCGTTGTGAGTAACACGCAAGGGAATTTCTCCGTTTTTTATAGCGTTCACAAGAATACCGCAATACTTTTCTCTGCTCTTTACAAACTCAATCTCCGCTTTCACTTTATCCGCTCTGCCCGATTTATTGTTCTCAATCGCCTTAAGGAAGTTTTTGTATCTTACGGTAGTATCGTGGAAGGACGGTAAAACCTCAAAAAGCACGCTTGCGTCGAACTCGGAAAGATCGTTAGCAAACTTACCGAATGCTACTCCGCTTTGTCTGAAAAGCTCGGGCGTTGCACTTTGGTACGCCTGCGCACCCTCGATAAACTCATACGTTCTGTACGAGCCGTCATCGTTTGTGTAATACTTCTTGTTGTCCTTTGTAGGAATTACTATAAGAGTACAGCGCGAAGAATCCTTACCCTCGCTTTCCGTCTTGTTTTTAATAAACTCGGTAACCGCCGAAATATTATTCATAAGTCCCTCAACGTTGGTAAAGAGCGCTGTGTTTATCTTTTGCATAATATAACGCTGTTTATCTGTAGTTACAAGATACGTTCTGTTAATATGTCCCTCACCGTAAGGCTCTACCAAAAGAACACTGCCGTTCAACTGAAACTGTTTTGCTATATCTATTATTTCCATATCTCTATCCTCTCGTTTTATATTTTCCGTTCGTAAAGTCGGGAACGTCCACAGCCTGTCCTGTCGCTATAGACTGTTCGGAAAGCGGTGTTATACACATCCAGCTTGCCATGTCGTACACGTCAACAGGCATTTCTTCTCCCTTTTCCAAAGCTGAGAAAAAGTGTACGAACTCGATATAATCCATTCCGCCATGTCCACATTCCTTAATACGTTTTTCCTCTTCGGGACTCCAATACGGGGGTACGTACTTGAGATAATCGGACAAAGGCTTACTCTTTTTCCACTCGTTATCACCGTCTAAGAACACCTCGTCCATAAGCGCAGTATATCTACCCTTTGTGCCTGCTATGGCAAACTCGCGGTGATAAGAACGCGGAAGAGAAGTGTCAAGCTTTAGCGTTATAAGCGCGCCGTTTTCACACGTAATGTTTGTTATAACAACGTCGCCCTGCTTAAAATCTCCTACTTTCAAATGCGCATCCGCCTTTCTGCCCTGACGAATATATTCGTCCATACCCGCGCTTTTAGATGCAACCGAGAACAGCTTTACCATTCTGTTTCCCTTGTTTATCTTAAGTATTTGCGCAATAGGTCCAAGCTCGTGAGTGGGATAGTTTTCACAGCATCTTTGCATATAGTTGCGCTCTCTGTAGTGGCGGTTTGCCGTGCCGTTCGTAACCTCTTCTCTAAGGTCGTGTCCGTACGCGCCCGAGCAGTATACGATATCTCCAAACAATCCGTCCTTTACCATATTGACAACCGTGGTTTCCGTCTTGTCAAAGCAACAGTTTTCCATAAACATAATGGGGGTCTTGGTCTTTTCGTATGCTTCTACCAAATCATAGCACTCCTGCAAAGTGTACGCACCACCCACTTCGCAAGCAACCGCTACGCCTTTTTCCATTGCATAAACGGATATTGGCGCATGCATTTCCCAGTCGCACGAAACGTAAACACAATCCACGTCCGCCTCGTCAATCAGCTTTTTATAATCGGTACTCTTAAAAACGTTTTTATCTTCCAAAAACTCGCAAGCACGCTCTATTCTGTCCTCATATTTGTCGCAAAGTGCCGTGATCTTAACAGAAGGAAGAATATTAAGAACCCTCTTTCCAACCTCGTAGCCTCTGCATCCAAGTCCTATTATACCAATTTTGAATATTTTTGACATAACAATTTCCTCCGTAAGGCGTTATTACCTAAATTATACCGCAAAATCACAAAATAACGTTATTATTTTGTTAATATTCATTTGTATTTTTTTAAACTATATGCTAAAATAATTATATGAACGATCTAATTTTTAACACATACCCCATATATAACGGTAACGACCTGCACGTGGACAGCTTTGGTTTTCAAAGCTTCGAAAAGCGCAGAATTTTTCTGCCACCCAGAATTTGCAACGTGTATATGCTTCACTACGTTATAAAAGGCAAGGGCACTCTTACGCTTGAGGATAGAACCTTTCCCCTAAAAAAGGGCGCGCTATTTTTCTGTCCAATCAATACAAAGCTTACCTACCACTCCTCCGTCGATGATCCGTATTCGTACTTTTGGATAAATTTCACGGGCGAAAACGCAGTAAGTAAGGTTAGCTCTTTGGGACTAAGTTTGAACAATCCCATTATCTATCCGCAAAACGCGGAAGAGATTACCGAAATTTTCAGACGGCTCATCTCTCTTGCAGGTCTTGCCGATACGCAGGATATGGCGCTGTCGTGTCTGTTCTCGTTATTCTACCTCGCAAAGGACGGCAAAACCGCCCCCAAAAAAAAGCAAAGCTCAACGTACGTAGAAAAGGCTGTGGAGTATATCAAATCCAACTTTTCCGATCCCGACCTTAAGATAAGTCATATAGCCGAAGAACTGCACGTTTCCATAGAATACTTAAGTAAGATTTTTAAGGAAGAAATTAAAACCACCCCTATTGCGTTCCTTATCACCAAGCGAATGGAAGAAGCTAACAAGCTCCTTAAGCTCGGTTTTTCAGTATCTGCCACTGCCGAAAAATGCGGTTATATCGATTTGTGTAACTTTTCCAAAACCTACTCCAAACACTTCGGATACGCGCCTTCAAAAACAGTGTAAAACAGCAATTTTGTTATGCATTGCAACAATTATGTTATTGATAATTCAATGGTTTTATTATATAATAAAAGTGTTAAAGCCTTTGTATGCTTATACGTTTTGCATAAAAGAAATATTGATATAATAAGCTTTTTAAGTAATGCTTGACAATCTTTTGCATAACGGTATATAATATTCTTACAAGGTTTTTGTAATATCATATCTATTTTAAAAATAAGGAGAAAATTATGAAAAAAGGTATTGTTTATAAGGGCGACGGAACTTTCGACTACTGCGGATGGCCCACTATTGCGCGCATTGACGACAACACTTTAGCTGTTGCATACTCCGGAAACAGACTTAGACACGTTTGTACTTTTGGCAGAACTATGGTATGCTATTCTTACGACGAAGGAAAGACTTGGAGCAAGCCTTTTGCCGTTATTGATACTAAGTTTGACGACAGAGATGGCGGAATTGTAGCAAATGGTAATCAGGTTATCGTAAGTTCGTTTAATAATAACTACGCTTTTCAACTTCAGGATATAGAATGGCAGTTTAAGTGTCACGGTCGTAACGAAAAAACCGAAAACGAAGCCAAAATGATCCGCTTGTATATTGAAATGAACAAGGACGCTGACGAAAGCGACGTTGGCTCTTCTATTGCAATAAGCGAGGACGGCGGAAAAACGTATCCCACACGCGTTATCGTTCCTATAACTTCGCCTCACGGACCTAAGGTTTTAGCAGACGGAAGCTACGTTTGGGTAGGTAGAAGCTTTGCTATTGCCGAGCGTGACAGAGATCCCAATCGTGAGTATAATTTCCTTGACGAGGGCATTTACGTTATTTTCTCAAAAGACGGATACTCTTGGAGCGAGCCAAAGCGTCTTCCCGATATTGACGAGCCCGACGTTAAGCTTCTTTGTGAGCCCGACGTAATCCAACTTAAGAACGGGGAACTTTTGGTACACATCAGAGTACACAAATCTACGCCCGGCGCATACCACCTATATCAGACGGTATCGTCTAACGGAATGACTGAGTGGTCCACTCCCGAGGATTTACATATTCTTGCATCTCCTCCTCACCTTATGCGCCACTCCTCAGGCAAACTTATTTGCTCGGTAGCAAGACGTGATAAGCCCATTGCGGAACAAATTTTACTCTCCGACGACGAGGGCAAAACTTGGGACGGACCTTACGATATAAACACCGACGCTCCCAATGGCGATATGGGTTATCCCTCCACCGTTGAGCTTAAGGACGGCTCACTTATGACTGTATATTATCAAAACGATCCCGTTAAGCAAAAGAACTACGTTGAGTACGTTATCTGGTCGCTCGATGAGCTTAAAAAGTAATAAAATCTCGCATACGTATCAATAAAAACGCAACAAAACAGCCTAAAGTCCACGCAGGATTTCAGGCTGTTTTTATACCGTAACGAGCGGTGCGGAGGCGCACTCCCAATTATTGTGCTTTAGCAAATAGAACAATCAACCATCGCTAGTCCTTTCTATCCTGTCATTGCGAGCGATAGCGAAGCAATCCCAATTTTTGTGCTTTAGCATATCAAATAACAAACAACCATTAGTTCTTCAAATTGAGAGTGGGTCTGCCCACCGCCTCCGTACCGAAGCAATCCCAATAAATCTTCCACAAAATACGAGATTGCCACGGTCATTTTATTCCCTCGCAATGACAGTCCACCCCCACCACTCATCCTCATAAAGCCGTCCTTGCAAAGGCAACGTGACGTTGCATCCGATTTTTGTGCTTTAATAAAACCAAACAATCAACCACCGTTAGTTCTTTTGTTTGTAAGTACGCCTCCGTACCGATTCACGAATCGCCCTCTTTTTACTACAGCCCAGTTCTCAAAAAAACAACTGTAGGGGAGGGGCTTGACTCCTCCCGGTGCGAAGGCGCACACCCGATTTTAGTGCTTTAATGCATCAAACAAT
>JAGAPA010000029.1 GCA_017623455.1 Clostridia bacterium
AAAGCCGCTACGAAATACAGCGTGTTTTGTTCGGTTACAGACTTTGCAAGTATGCGCCCTTACAAGAACACTTGTCTTTCTTGTGTTTTTCTCGTCAAAACATAATAATATTTATCAACCATTTGTTGTGACATAGCCTTATAAAAAATTGGAGAAGCATTGATGAACGCTCAATATCTATCATTAATGGAAAAAACTCTGTCCGCTTATACGGACGAGCATATATTGCAGTATTTTAACAAAGTAAAAAGCGAGGGGCTTAGTGAACACGGCTTCCCAAGACTTACTGCCAATATAGGAATACTCATATCGTACGGAAGACGGCTTGATTTGTTGCCTGTTTTTGTCGAGATGATGGAGTTTTGCTGTAAATCCATTCCCAATAAGAAAGCGGCAAACGATTTTTCCGTGAGAGAGATTGTGTGCTGTATAATGGAGCTTGAAAAAAACAACGCGATAACGAGCGAGTATATTAAGAAGTGGAAAGGATATCTTAAAACGATAGATCCTCAAAAAACCTATACCGTATACGCAAAAAAGCCAACCGATCCCGTCAAAAATTGGGCTCTGTTTTCTGCAGTAAGCGAGTTTTTTAGACAAAAACTTGGACTTTGCGATTCTTCACAGTTTATAGATGTACAAATCGAATCTCAGCTTAAGTGGTTAGACGAAAACGGTATGTATATGGATGGAGAAGGGGATATTCACCACCCGATAGTATACGATTTGGTAGCAAGAGGTTTGTTTGCTTTGCTGTTGCATGCAGGCTATAGGGGAGTTCACTACGAAACGATAGACGCTATTTTGAAAAAAGCAGGGTTACTATCGCTAAAAATGCAATCGGTAAACGGAGAGCTTGCGTTTGGCGGTAGAAGCAATCAATGCTTGCACAACGAGGCTTGGCTTTCCGCAATTTTAGAATACGAAGCGACAAGGTATGAAAGAGAAGGAAATTATGTTCTTGCTAAAAAGTTCAAGTCAAGGGCAATGCTTGCGTTGAGCACTATTGAATTTTGGCTAAACAAAACGCCTATTTCTCATATTAAAAACAGATTTGAAAAAAATTCGTTCTTTGGGTGTGAAATTTACGCTTATTTTGATAAATATATGATTACCGCATCGTCGTTTTTGTACGTGGCAAGCCTGTTTTGTAATGATAATATTTTGCCTGAAGAACGTGAGGAAAAACCGTTAGTTTGGACAACGACCGAGCATTTTCACAAAACGTTTGCAAAAACCAAGGAATACTTTTTGGAGTTTGATACTAACGCCGATATGCATTACGATGCAAGTGGTTTGGGAAGAATTCACAAAAAGGGAGCAGAGAGTACTATTTGTTTGTCAGTACCGTTCCCCTCTTCACAGCACCCCAATTACTTTATTGGCAAAGATAGAATTCAACCTGCGTTTTCTATCTGCCCTGCAATAAAAAAGCCTGACGGTTGGATTTTGGCTTCGGATAGTTCGGTAAAGTACGGTTTGCGAATGGCGCAAACGGACGATAATTGCGCAAGAGTAGGCTTTGACTGCGCTTTTGATAGCGAAACTGTCGGTTTTGATTGTTCTGTTAGCAATGATTGCGTAATATTACAAGCAAAAGGACACGGAGAGATTGGAATTGCTTTGCCTGTGTTTGATTTCGACGGAGAAACACGCACGCAAATAAGCGCGCAGGATAATAAGGTGTACGTAAAGTATGGCGGTTGGATTTGCGAGTACGAAGCGAACAGTATTTGCAGTATGGGTACGGAAGTAGCAAACCGCAACGGAATATACAAGTGTTATATGGCAACGGGAAATAAGAACGTAACGGTTAAAATTAGGATATATCCACAAAAATAAGAGGTGACAAAAATGGAAAATATGTTTTCGTTAAAAGGAAAGATTGCTCTTGTGACGGGAGCTGGACACGGTATCGGCTTTGCAATGGCAAAGGCTTTAGCAGAGGCTGGTGCGACAATAGTTTTCAATACGTCAAGACAAGAAAGTGTCGATAACGCGATAGAGGAGTATGCAAAGCTTGGAATAAACGCAACCGGATACGTTTGTGATGTAACGGACGAAAAGGCTGTTCAAAATATGATTGCCGATATCGAAAAAAAGATAGGCGTTATTGATATCTTGGTTAATAATGCAGGAATAATCAAACGAATTCCCATGCACGAAATGGAGGTTAGCGAGTTTAAGCAGGTCATAGACGTTGATCTTACTGCGCCTTTCATAATGAGTAAGGCTGTTATTCCGTCCATGATAAAAAACGGTGGTGGAAAAATAATCAATATCTGCTCTATGATGAGCGAGCTTGGTAGAGAAACGGTATCGGCGTACGCTTCGGCAAAGGGCGGACTTAAAATGCTTACCAAAAATATTGCAAGCGAGTATGGCGAGTATAATATTCAGTGTAACGGAATTGGTCCGGGGTATATTGCAACTTCACAAACCGCACCTCTTAGAGAAATTCAACCCGACGGTTCGCGTCATCCGTTCGACAAGTTCATTATTTCAAAAACACCTGCAGGCAAATGGGGAAGCCCACAAGATCTTGCAGGGCCTGTGGTGTTCCTTGCAAGCAAGGCATCGGACTTTGTAAACGGTCATATTCTTTACGTGGACGGCGGAATACTTGCGTATATAGGAAAACAACCTAAATAGTTTTTATAGGAGAAAATATTATGTCGTATAGCGAAATTATCAGCGAAAATAAGAGCTGGATTGACGAAGTATGGGAAAAATTAGATAAAAAACTGTCCGTTACAGCAATTAAAAGCCGTAATAAAATTCCGTACAGTACAAAAAACGGAGAGCACGACGACAGATCGGGTGAGATTGATTGGTGGACTAACGGATTTTGGGGCGGTTTGATGTGGCTTATGTATGAGGCAACGAAAAACGAAGAGTACAAAATTTCCGCCGAGCGTAACGAGGAAATTTTGGAACGCGCGTTTGACAACGTGGCAAAATTGCATCACGACGTTGGTTTTATGTGGCATCTTACAAGCGGAGCAAATTACCGTCTTACAGGCAATCGTAAATCGAGAAATCGTGCTTTACTTTCCGCAATGATTTTAGCGAGTAGATATAACGTGGTTGGTGGATTTTTCCGTTGCTGGAACGACAGCGATAAGGAAAGCAAGGCGGGTTGGACTATTATTGACAGTATGATGAACCTTCCTCTGCTGTATTGGGCAAGCAACGAAATTGGTGATACAAGATTTAGAAATATCGCAATAAAGCAAGCGGATATGACCATGCGCGATCACGTAAGAGAGGACGGAGCGGTCAATCATATAGTCGTACACGATCCAGACAAGGAAGGAGTTGTTTTAGAGGTAAAACCCGGACAAGGCTACGGCGTTGGCTCGTGTTGGTCGAGAGGTAATGCTTGGGCTTTATACGGCTTTACTCTTTCGTATTTATATACAAAGCAAGATAAATATTTGCAAACCGCAATTAAGGTTGCCGACTACTTTATCGAGCAAACTAAAAAAACCGATTGGTTGCCACGCATCGATTTTTGTCAGCCCGATAGTCCCAAGTATTACGATTCCACGGCAGGCGCAATAGCCGTTTGCGGAATTATAGAACTTGCAAAAATACTGAATAAAGAGAAGAGCGAAGAGTATTTAAGCTGTGCAATAAACATCTTAAAAGCAATGGAAAAGAACTGGTGTAATTGGTCGGAAAGCGAGGATTCTATATTGCAGATGGGAAGCGAGGCGTATAATTGGGGCAGACACATGCCCATAATTTACGGCGATTTCTATTTTGTAGAAGCAATCCTAAAACTTAAGGGTTCCAAGTTTTTGATATGGTAAGCAAAAACCGTTCCTAAAACTTTATTAGGAACGGTTTTAACGTATACGTATGCAAGAAAAAGTGACAAAAATAAAGAGTGAACGTGCCTAAAATACGGTTTAAGTTCACTCTTTTTTTGTTTGGCTCAGTCGCAACAGTAGGTTGATATTTGACGGAAAAGCCGCTACGAAATACAGCGTGTTTTGTTCGGTTACAGACTTTGCAGGTAATAACTTAAATTATTATATTTAGAGCAAAAGTGCTTACAAAATCTGTGTTATTGTTTTGTTAAATAACAATATGGGGAGTACGCCTGCGTACCGCTCTTACAAGAACACTTGTCTTTCTTGTGTTTTTCACGTCAAAACATAATAATATTTATCAACCATTTGTTGTGACATAGCCTTTTGTTTTTTAGATATCGTCGGCAACGGCACGGCGTTTTTTCCATTTACCCGACAAGAAGTATATCATGCTTGGTATTGCATAGCCGTAGGGAGCAAGCGCGTATCCGAGTACGAACCCGAAGAAGCCCCAATTAAACGCAAGACCGAACAGAAAGCTTAAGCCGATTCTCAGAGCCACACCGTCTAAAATCGATAGCACCATACCAAGCTTTGTATGTCCTATTCCTTGAATGAAAGCACCGCTTCCGCGCATTACGGCAAAGGCAGGGAACATCCAAATTATAGCTTTTACAAACTCTCCCGACATGTTTATAACGTCGGCGTCATCTGTAAAGATCATAAATAACTGACGGTTTAGCGTTATGTACAAAACCATAAAAATAACGGTCAATATAAACGAGTAAATCCAAGAAAAGTAAACGACCTGTCTTGCCCGTTTTTCGTTTTTAGCGCCGATGTTCTGACTAATCATCGGAACGGCGGCAAACTGAATTCCGTGCGCAATCTTGTTTGCGATGTCGTCAATCTTTACGCCAACGCCAAAGGTTGCAGAAGCTACTAATCCAACGCTGTTGATAAGCGAGTTTACTACAATCATCGAAAGGTTAATAAAGCCCGACTGAATAGCCATGGGAGTGCCCAGCTTAGCAATCATTCCCATATAATGAATATTGGGGATAAAGGTCTGCTTGTTAAAGTCAAATCCGAATTTTTCGCGCTTGATATACAGATAGAAGAGCGAGAAAATAAAGGATACCGCCTGACCGATAATGGTAGCCCACGCCGCACCTGCAACTCCCCAGCCCCAAAGCCCCGTAAAAACAATGTCGAGAGCAAGGTTTATAACGGATGCAATGAGAATAAAGAGGAACGGACGCTTGGAATCTCCCATTCCGCGCAGTACTGCCGATACCATATTGTAACCTGCGGTAAAAATAAGACCTGCCGAACAAATTATAAGGTATTCGCAAGACATTTGATATGCTTCGCTCGGCGCGTTTGCAAGAGTGAGAAGAAGAGGATGAAGCGCAATAAATATGACGGTAAATGCTAACGCGAGTCCCGAAACAAAGATAAAGAGCGTGCCCACGATCTGATTCATTTCCTTGCGCTTGCCTGCCCCCAAAGCTTGCGCTAACATTACTTGTCCGGCATTTGAAAATCCCATGCAAATCATTGTGCCGAAGTTTACTATCAAGCTACTTGTCGATACTGCCGAAAGTCCCGTTTCGCCCACGTAGTTTCCCACGATAATCATATCAACGGTACTGTATAATACCTGCAAAGCGTTAGACGCCATAAACGGCAGTGCAAACAAGAGTAGCTGTATGGCAATATTGCCCTGTGTAAAATCTTTTTTGGCTTTTGGTGATTTTGGAGCGCTAAGCTCGGTTTGCGATTGCGAGGGAGCGTTGCACTCTTCCGTTATTTGTGTGTCAATCTTAGTGTTCTTCATTATGTAAATCCTTTTGCTATGTTGCGTGTACGACAAGGCTGAGCTTATTTGATATAATCCGTACCATATTATTGTACCACTCTATGAAAAATTTTTCAATAATTTAATCGGTATTTTTTGTAATTTATTTGCAATAAAAAATAAATAAAATTTTCAAAAACCTATTGACAAAGTGTTTTGAGTATGTTATTATGTTAAAAACCAATAAAATGGTATAATTTAGAAGTGTGGTAAGAGTGAATTTTTGCTTAAATCGCAAATCGAAAAAAGGAGAAAATTTATGAGAAAAGCAAGCAAATTACTTATGTTTCTGGCATCGATTACAGTGGCGGTAACGCTTGTAGGCTGTGCACAGCCTCATTCTCACACGTTTAGCAGCGACTGTGACACAACGTGTAATACTTGTGAGCATACAAGAGAGGTGGGGGTAGAGCATACTGCTACCGATGACGGAGATTGTACCACAGCGGTATTGTGCGAGCTTTGCGGAGAAGTAAAGATCGAAGCAAAGTCTGCTCATACGCCTGAAGCCGATGACGGCGATTGCACTACGGCGGTAGAGTGCTCAGAGTGTGATAAAAACGCAGTGGAAGCAAAGGAAGCTCATACGCCTGAAGCCGACGACGGAGATTGTACTACGGCAGTAAAGTGTTCAGAGTGTGACAAAAACGCAGTGGAAGCAAAGTCTGCTCATACGCCTGAAGCCGATGACGGAGATTGCACTACGGCAGTAGAGTGCACCGAGTGTGACAAGAACGCAGTGGAAGCAAAGGACGCACACACGCCTGCAACTGACGACGGCGATTGCACTACGGCGGTAGAGTGTCTTGAGTGTGACAAGAACGCAGTGGAAGCAAAGGACGCACATACGCCCGGCGAGGATGACGGAGATTGTGCCACGGCAATAAAGTGCTCTGACTGCGATTTGATCGCAGTGGAAGCAAAAGACGCTCACGAGTTTGGTGCAGATGATGGGAAATGCGTTCATTGTGAAACTGTGGCGGTTGCAAAGGTTGGAGACGTGTTTTACATTGATTTTAACGAAGCCCTTTCTAATTGGGCGGAAGGAACCACACTTACGCTTTATAAAGATATTGCAAGCGGAACTGTTAGCGAAACAATCGAAGTAATGAACAAATCCGTAACACTTGACCTTAACGGACATACCTTGGATATGAATCCGCATCCTGATGCTTTCAGGGTTGGAAATATTTCCGTTGAACACGAAGATGGTGAAAGGGTCGAAACTGTAATTCCAGGAACGCTTACTATCTTGGATAGCAAAAACAGCGGTTCCATAAATTCAAAACATATGTCCATAGTTGTGTGTGGCACATTGAATCTTAAAAGCGGAACGATAGAAAGAATGGTAACTAATTACGGAACGCTTAATATGACGGGTGGAAAAATTGTAGGAATGACGGGAGATGGCTTGGTTCATGCAATCAGAAATTTGGGCACTGTAAACATTTCGGGTGGAACTTTGATGGGTTATTATGGAATTTATAATTTCAGTGCGGATTGTATAGTAAATATTTCAGGTTCTCCAACGATTGAAGGAAAAGATTGGGATACATCTAATCAGGGTGCATCTATATACTGTGATGGCAATGTATCAATTTCAGGCACGCCCAATTTTATCGGTGCTGGTAGAGGTGTATTAAGTCTTGCAACTCCTGTTACCTTAAACACTCAGCCTGCAGATGGAGAGGTTTGGGGTGTATATATGGATTCTTCCGCCATAACTGAAAATAATGTAGTATTCGCAATCCCCGGAGAAGGCGTAGTGTTGGATGAAACCAAGTTTGTTTCTGTTGTGGAGGGGTACGAAGTAACAAAGCTTACCGACGGATCTTTGGCACTGACTCCTATTGCAGAATAATTAAATTTTAGTTTTCATTTCTAATTAAAAAGGAAAAAAATTATGAAAAAGGTAAGTAAATTAATTGTATTATTAGTGTCTGTTGTAACAGTTGCAATGTTTGCAGGATGTCAGACACCTCATTCTCACTCATATTCGAGCGATTGCGATACTATCTGTAATACTTGCGAAAAGGTGAGAGAGGTGGAGGTAGAGCATACTGCAACCGACGACGGAGATTGTACCACGGCTTTGTTGTGCGAGCTTTGCGGAGAAGTAAAGATCGAAGCAAAGTCTGCTCATACGCCTGAAGCCGACGACGGTGATTGCACTACGGCGGTAGAATGTACCCAGTGTGATAAGAACGCAGTGGAAGCAAAGTCTGCTCACACGCCTGAAGCCGATGACGGAGATTGCACTACGGCGGTAAAGTGCACCGATTGCGACAGAAATGCAGTGGAAGCAAAGGATGCACACACGCCTGAAGCCGATGACGGAGATTGTACTACGGCAGTAAAGTGTACCGAGTGTGAAAAGAACGCAGTGGAAGCAAAGGACGCACACACGCCTGCAACCGACGACGGCGATTGCACTACGGCGGTAGAGTGTTTAGAGTGTGATAAAAACGCAGTGGAAGCAAAGGACGCACACGAGTTCGGTGCTGATGACGGAAAATGCGTTCACTGTGAAATTGTGGCGGATGCAAAGGTTGAAGACGTGTTTTACATTGATTTTAACGAAGCTCTTTCTAACTGGATTGACGGCACAACGTTGAAACTTTATTCGGATATTTCAAGTGAAAGCATTTTCGAAAACATAGAAATACTAAATAAGTCCGTAACGCTCGACCTTAACGGACACGTCTTAGACGGCTCGTCTGTTGGTGTCTTATTTTACGTAGGCAATGAAGAAGTTCCTACGGGTTCACTTACTATTCAGGATAGCGGAAGCAATGGTGTTATAAAAGCTCTAAATGGTGTTGCAACGGTGTACGGCACGTTAAATCTTAAGAGTGGAACGTTAGAAAGTGGTGTGCAGAGTACCAAAACGGGTGTAATAAATATTTCGGGCGGAAAAGTTATTGGACAAATGTCTATTGGGCTATTTGATGCAGTTGGTAATTACGGAATCTTAAATATTTCGGGTGGTACTCTTTGCGGTGGACCCGCTATTAAAAATCAAACGAGTGGAGTAGTAAATATTTCGGGCTCACCAATAATAGAGGGTAAAGAAAATTTGGAAGGATATGGAGCATTATTAGAAGGCACAGCGGCTGCAATTTACAATAAAGGAACAGTTATTATAGACGGCTCGCCAATTTTTAAGAGTGTCAAATATGAGATCTACGTAATTAATCCCGTAACTATCCTTACTCAACCTAATGAGGGTGTGACTTGGAGAGTAAACGTAGACAAACAAAGCTTAAGCAACAACGTAGTAATTGCAAATCCCGGAACCGGAATAACTTTAGATCCAGGCAAGTTTGTATCTGCTGTGGATGGGTACGGAGTTGTAAAAAACGCTGACGGCTCGCTTGCTCTTGCTCTTTTAGGTAAAGCAGTTGCAGGCGTAGACGGAAAGCTTTATACCGATTTTAACGAAGCGCTTAATAACTGGACGGACGGCACAACGCTTACGCTTTACTCTGATATCGCCGACGGAAGTAATGGGACAGTGCAAATACTAAACAAGTCCGTATCTCTCGACCTTAACGGCTACGTTTGGGACATGAGTTCGATTAGTTATCCGATATACGTTGGCATGGCAACCATAAAAGAATGGACGGACGGTTCGCTTTCTATTTATACCAGTCAAAACGGTGGAAAAATAAAAGGCGGTTCTTATTCGCTGTTCGTTGCAGGAACGTTAAACCTATACGGTGGAATTTTAGAAAACGGAGTTCTTGTAAACACTTACGGAACTATCAATATGATGGGCGGAACAGTTAAAGAAAGTACTTACGATTATATTGGTATTGATAACTACGGAACGGTAAATCTTTCAGGAGGAATCATTAATGCAACTTACTGCGTTTATAACCGTGAAGATAGTATAGCGAATGTTTTAGGACCTATCACGTTAAATGGATTTAAAAAAGGAAATATCTTAGGTTCTGCAATTTATAATAAAGGCAACGTCGTGATTTCTGAAGCACCGGTTTTTGAACAAAATGAAAACAATATGGATTTACAACTTGTTTCTCCCATTACTTTAAAGACTCAACCTAAAGAAGGCGAAGTATGGCGAGTTTACATGATTACTTCACATATAACTGCCAACAACGGAGTATTCGCAATACCCGGAGAAGGCGTAGACTTAGACGCAACTAAGTTTGTTTCCTCAGTGGACGGATATGAAGTAACAAAGCTCTCAGGCGGCTCTTTGGCTCTGACTCCCATTGCTGAATAACCGTACTGAATCAACTCTTGTAGCGTATGCGTGAAAGCATTGTAAGCTGATTTATTAGGTGCTGAAAATTTAATCAATTAAGGTAAAATGCAAGACCCCCAAGTTTAGACACTTTGGGGGTCGTTTCATTATTCTACGCCTACTCTTTTAATGTAAATAATAATAAAAATAATGTTCGTCGAATATATTATT
>JAGAPA010000030.1 GCA_017623455.1 Clostridia bacterium
GAAAGCAACTTGTTTGATTATAAAGATTTGATTACAAACAACGGCTATATTTGTATGTCGCAAAGCGAAGATAGAATTTCTTTTAATAAAGGATATACCGAAAATGGATTTTCCGAGAAAGTATTTCATTTGCATTTAAGACATGCAGGGGATAACGATGAATTGTATTTTAGGGATTATCTTATCGAGTTTCCCGATATAGCAAAAGAGTATGAAAAATTAAAGATTTCTTTATGGAAAGAATACGAGCATAATCGAGATACTTATACAAACGCAAAGACCGAGTTCGTAAAGAAATATACTGAAAAAGCAAAATCAATTTATGGTAATAGATACTAACAAATTCCAATTTATCGAGTTGATATTTTTTGTGGGGAATTTTTTTTGTGGAAAATTTTAAGAAGTGTTGCACTTAGTTTGACAATTTACCTGTCTAAAAAATCCCTAAGGGAAACGCGCGTACGTTTCTAAGTTTTTTGTTAAAATTAATACAATTTACCTATAAAGCTTGCGCATTTATTTTATTAGTTGTATAATAAGATCGTAAGAAATCAACAAAGGAGTATTATTATGAAAAAATTATTGACAGTATTTTTATCTTGCGCGCTTGCAATAATCTTGCTTACTCTTACCGCGTGCGGAGCAACCGCTACAGACACCACGTACGCAGGAAACTATGAAGAAGTAGACGCTCAAACGCTTTACGTTTCCACTCGCAACGTAAAGAACGAAATCAACGAAGTTCCTACGCTTGAAAGCAAAGCAGGAATAAACGTAAACTTTAATTTCACGCACAAGACGGAAACAAGCGATTACACGTCCATCGACAAAGCTTCGGTATACGGTAAAATCGTATTTGCAATAGAGGAGATAGACGGGGTTGAACAAAGAAAAATCTTTGCTAATCTTACCTACGTTGCAAGCAACGAAACAACTATCGACGGAGAGAAAACAAATATTACCACAACTCAAAAATTATACTCCGACGGCGAAAATTTTTATAGCCACCTAACCCAAGTAGCCAACGGTATTGAAAAACCCACCAAGTACGAGCTTAAGTACAAAATCTCATACGATACGTTCTTAGAAGCATTAAATGAAATTACGGCGGAAATGGACGATAATCAGACAAGCCAAGTTCCCACCGCAGAAAATGAGTTTATTACGTTTGTAAACAATCTTAAAACTAATGCCGGCTACAGATTTGCTATGGAAAACGGAGAAAACGAGCTTAAGATAAAAGTAGATCTTGCAGACAAAGATAAATTCGTTGAATATAACGAAGATAACGGACTGTGCGAAGAGGGATTTAGCCTTAGCGTAAACAAAATGGAAATGTTTTACGTGTTCGATAAAGAGGGCAACCTTATTGCTACAAAACTTGCAAACTCCACAAAACAATCTTCTCCCTACGGCAATATTTCCATTTCTATAGATATGGATACGCGAGCATATACAGGTGCCGTTTCCTTACCTTCAAGCTTTGAAGGATTTACCGACGTTTCTTTGTTTGATTAGTGTTTTTGACCTAAATTCTTATATACGTATACAAAAAAGCGTTACCGTTTTTGCTACGGTAACGCTTTATTTTTGCTGTATATCTTATTATTTATCAATAAACCAAATCCCTGAAGTTCTTGATTCTGTGGAAAGTGGAAAGATTGGTATCGTGGGCAGAGCTTGCGTCCGCATCGCCCGATCTTGACGCAATAAGCAAGTCGTCGCCGTCTATCTCCATGCTTGCATAATGACGGGATTGCTTTTCGCTGTCGCCTTTTGCAACAAGACCTGCAAAGCACCAATCTACCATATTTTTAGAAAACGACAACTGCAATCTCTGACGTTCGTCGCACGGGATGTTGAAACGCTCTTTAGAAAGCAGTTCCTTTCTTCTCATGCTGTCGGTAGCTTGTGTGGATAAAAGCCAATAAAGCTGGGTTTTTTCGTCCCAACAAATATGGAATTTCATTTGTCCGCCCGGCATAGGCAGATATACCATTTTTCTGCCCGATGGTACGGTTTGGGGCATAACGGTTATCACTTCTTTGTCATTTTCCTTAGTTATTACCGCTTTCATAACACAGCAATAGCCCGTGCCTGCGGTGTGCGCGCGCATAAAGATATGGAAGGTGTTTCCGCTCTCGTCATACCAATAATGCGCAGGATCTTTTATTCTTACGATGTTGCTCTCAAGCCAGCCCGGGAACTCGGTTAAATCGGTTCCTTTGGGAAGTTCGTTGCGGTACTTCATTGAGTGGAAGAAAGGTATTCCGTGCATTTCAAGCTCATCGTCGTCAACAACGTCACGAAAACGTACTTCGTTAGAAAAAACCCAACTCTCACGCTTGGATAAATCGTCGCTTAGTTTTGCGCGCATTACTACGGGAGCAAGCGACGCTACGTTCCACCCCGACGTTTTTTCGCCCTCAAAATTATAACATCTTTCCATAACAAGCGTAACGTATCCGTTTTCTATCCAAACGTTGCAGGGCGCTTGATGCCAAGACTCGTTACTTGTTAAAAACGAGCCGTTATCCCACGTATCGCCGTTATCAAAAGAGGTGTAAACCACCAGATTTTTACAACCGTTGTCGCTTTCTACGCCAAGCAAATATAACGCGTTCTCGCCCTCGATAGTACGCCCGAAAATAAAGTTACGCGCACATCTGTACTGCCACGTTTTGCCCTTATCGTCAGACGTGAAAATCTGTCCGAACCAACCGTTGTTTCTGACTTCTTGCCAGTTTGGGTGTTCTTTTATTCTCGGTCCACCCATATCGTTACTAAAAACGTATCTGCCGTTTTTTAGCACGGTAATTGCAGGACTATAGACAAACACACCCTTTGGATCGGGCGAACGATATATAACTGTTACGTCTTGTTCTAAAAGTTTCATCATTATCTCCTATACGAAAAAATCGCTTAAATTAGTCAGCATACACTTTTCATTATTATACAACACAATTTCCGCTTTGTCCATAGCAAAATCGGACAAATACACAAAAAAATATGTTAATTTCGGACATGTTTTAAATAGAAGAGAGAAGAGTGAAGAGTGAAGAGTGAAGAGAGAAGAGAAAAGGACGAAATTATAAAGAGAAGAGTGAAGAGAGGTGGATACATTATAAGTGAAGAGGGAAGAGGGAAGAGAAAAGGACGAAATTATAAAGAGAAGAGTGAAGAGAGGTGGATACATTATAAGTGAAGAGGGAAGAGGGAAGAGAAAAGGACGAAATTATAAAGAGAAGAGAGAAGAGAGAAAAGAAAAGGGAAGAGGGAAGAGAGAAAAGAAAAGGACGAGATTTGTTATTACGAGCTTTTTTGATTACTCTAAAAAACGACCTTTTATCTCTTGTCCAAAAATCCACGTAAGTTAAAATGGTTAAATACGCAAAAAAAGAACCAAGCTCATTTAGCGTGATACTCTTAGCGGAGTATTCACGCTAACTAAGTTTGCCCTTATGGGCAAGTGAAGTTATCTTCGATAGTGAAGTTCACTTTGTGAGTGAAGTTTCGCCTGATGGCGAAGTGATGGGCAAACTTAACTTCACTTGTGCGTAGCACAAACTTCACTGCATAGCAACTTCACTTTCGCGGCAGCGAAAA
>JAGAPA010000031.1 GCA_017623455.1 Clostridia bacterium
CAGTTCGGTCCCTATCCATCGTGGGCGTAGGATATTTGAGAGGATTTGTCCCTAGTACGAGAGGACCAGGATGAACGCACCTATTGTGTACCGGTTGTTGTGCCAACGGCATTGCCGGGTAGCGAAGTGCGGAGAGGATAAACGCTGAAAGCATCTAAGCGTGAAACCCACCTCAAGATAAGATATCCCATGTAGAAATACAGTAAGACTCCTTGTAGACTACAAGGTTGATAGGTCAGGGGTGTAAGTGCAGCAATGCATGTAGCTGACTGATACTAATAAGTCGAGGGCTTGATCACATAACTTTAGAAGTTATTGGTTAAGACCAATATGTAAGAGTTTACATTACAGGACATATGAATAGATATTAGAAGTTTTAAGTTTGGTTATTCAGTTGTGAGTGTATGTTCTAAGAGAATATATAGCTTGAATATTCATTCAACCATTGTGGTGATCATATCGCAGGGGCTCCACCCGTTCTCATCCCGAACACGGAAGTTAAGCCCTGCAGAGCCGATGTAGTAGTGTGACGGACACGTCATGCAAGGACAGGACGTCGCCACATTTTTTTATTCCTCAGTAGCTCAGCGGTAGTAGCATTCGGCTGTTAACCGAAGTGTCGCAGGTTCAAATCCTGCCTGGGGAGCCAAAGAAAACCTTAGACCAAACGGTCTGAGGTTTTCTTTTATTCTTCAAGAAGTGCTTGAACCAACGACACTTCGTAAGAGAGCAGAAGTACAACGGTAGTTGTATTATTCGGTCTGTTAACTGCAAAATACGGCACGAGAAACGTGCAAAAAGGCAACAGTGTTGCGTTTTTAGTATTTTGGCGAGAACTATGTTCGAAGCGCGAGTCGCAGGTTCAAAAGTACAAATGTACCGTTTTAGTTAATACGTATTAGAGAAAATATGACAATATACAGGTTCAAATCCTGCCTGGGGAGCCAAACAGAAGCCCGAGGCAATCGCCTCGGGTTTTCTGTTTGGCCCTTTTGGTTGAATTTGAGCTTAAGATATCCTGCTCACACGAAGTGTGAACAGGGGGAGAATTGCTTGCAATTCTCCAGACGAGAGCCGTAGGCTCGAAGGTGACGCACACAACGCTGTGCGTTGTAGGTTCGACGTCCAAAAACGCGCAAGCGCGCTCGGGGGAGCCATCCTCATAGTTCAAAAATGCAACCTATGCCAAAAAGCCTTGTTTTACAAGGTTTTTTGGGTTTTTTAGGCGGAATTTTTAGAAAATATTTTGTGACAACTTTTTTCGAACCACCGGGACTTGAACCTATGACAGCTACACATATTTTCTCATCATTTTAAAATATGTCTTGTTTTATTGATTTGTACACAAATATGTGATATAATGTTACAAATACAGTTTTATCAAAATTAAATTGATAGGAGATACTAATGTGAAAGAAACATGGATTTGGCTCCCGAAATCTTTTTACCCTAATAATCAAATTACAAAGTTTGATGCTTTAAGTGATAACTCAAATGAAACCTACGTTGTTGCTGAATTTAAGAAAGAATATTTGTTTGACCAACAAATAACTTGCGTTAGCATTAGATTCAGCGCGGATACAGAAGTTCAGGTTTTTTGCAATGGTGATATTCTTGCTACGGGACCTTGTGCGGTTGGCGGCGACTTCTTAGGAAACGGAAAAGCAAGAGAATGGTATTATATGTCAAAAACCGATTTTTTTCCAAAAGGCAATCGTATCGATTTCTTTGCGCGTGTCAAAATGTGCCCGACGAGAATCTACGAATATTCAAAAGGACACGGCGGCTTTATGCTTTCGGCAACAGTTCGCTTTGCCGACGGCAGTACGCAGACGATATCTACCGACGAGAGTTGGCTGGTGCGCAAAAACAGCGCATACGTAGGTGCTTGCGCATACGACGGCAGACATACGCCCGATGCTTACGTTGCCGCCGAGGTGATTCCCGATATTTGGAACGTCACTCAGGCTCCGATCCCCGTAAGAGAGGAAAGAGAGATAATATTGGGCAGCGTGTCCTTAAAGCCTTATGAAGAAAAAAGTGAAGCTTTTTATCTTGATATGATATACGCAGGCTTCATTCATCTTCGCTCTATGGGTGAGGGAGCTGTCAAGGCCTCGCTTATATTGCGTGAGACAGATGAGGATCAATATGCCACTGAGGGGGCTACGCTTTGCGGTAACGATGAATACCGAAGCTTTCATTTGGAAAGTGTGGGAAATGTAACCGCAAAGCTAAAAAACGAGACCGATAAAGAGGTGGAGATCGATTTAAGCTTGATCACCACCTGCTATCCCGTTGATGTGGATGCGAAGACAGAAACCGATGACGAGAGCATAAATGATATTTTGAAGGTGTGCAAGCACACACTTAAATATTGCCGACAGACCCATCACCTCGACAGCCCTCGCCACTGTGAGCCTCTGGCTTGCACGGGAGACTATTATATCGAGTCCTTGATGACCGCATTTTCTTTTGGAGATATGAGGCTTGCAGAATTCGATATTGAACGCACGGCAGAGCATTTACGCCATAATGACGGGAGGATGTTTCATACGACGTACAGCTTGATCTGGGTAAGAATGCTTTACGATGTTTATATGATTGGTGGGAAATTTGATTTGCTGAAAAATTGCCGTGATGCTCTTGATCTGCTTTTGACGCGCTTTGATACGTACATCGGAGATAACGGATTGATCGAGAATCCTCCCGACTATATGTTTGTAGATTGGATTTATATCGACGGATTGTCCATGCACCATCCACCAAAAGCCTTGGGCCAGACGGTGTTGAATATGTTTTATTTCATGGCGCTGCGCTATTCGGAGCTGATCTACGGGCTAATAGGCGACACGGTTGCCTCATTGCAATGTGGAGAGAAGAAAAAAGAACTTCAAAAGGCTGTAAATACTTTACTTTACGATAGTGATGCGGGAATGTACTTTGAAGGATTGAATACGCCGATCTCCTCCGCACAAATAAACGAATGGCAGCCGCAGAATGTGGAAAAACGCTATTATTTGAAGCATTCCAATATTATGGCGGCTTACACGTCGATCTGTGACCAAAGCACCGCAAGATCGCTGATCGAAAAGATCATGAATGAGGAGATTGAGGGAAACGTTCAGCCCTATTTTCAGCATTATTTGCTTGAGGCAATCGAAAAATGCGGATTGAAAGACAAGTATACGTTGCAAGTAATAGGGCGCTGGAAGCAGTCAATCGAGGATTGTAATAAAGGTTTGGTAGAGGGCTTTTTTGCTCCCGAGCCGACATATCGCTTTGATCATAGCCACGCGTGGGGCGGCTCTCCCCTGTACGCACTTCCGAAGGCTTTGACCGGTATTTCCATTGAAGAAGCAGGGTATAAAAAAATAAAGCTGAAACCTTCATTGTTGGGATTAAAGTGGGCAAAGGTTGAGATTCCGACTCCGTGTGGAATGATTATATGTGAATTGGAACAAGGATGCAAACCGAAGATCGCTGTTCCTGATGAAATCGTTTTGGAAAACGATTAGTAAGAGAAGTTGTAATTTTGTCCTGTAACCACAGAAAAAAGCCTAACGCATCCGCGTTAGGCTTTTTTCAACGATGTTTGCCCTTGCGGGCAATTGAAATAGCTGCGCTGTGAAATATTTGCGCCGCAAATGTGAAATATTCGCTGACGCGAATGTGGGCAAATTTCATTTCACATCGAACGAAGTGAGATATTTCACAATGTACGTCAGTACATTATTTCACATTCGGCAACGCCGAATATTTCACTAAATTCAAAAGTTGCAATTTTATCCTACGAGCCCAAAAAAGAACAAGTCAAAAGACTTGTTCTTTTTTTATCCATTGCGAAGTAATGGTATTTCATCACACTTTAGTGTGTATATAATCACCGATAGGTGTATCTCATCAACCGTAAGGTTGCATTTCGCGATGATGATATACAAGACAAAGTCTTGATGATATACAATTTCTACTGAAATTGATGATATACAACACTACGTGTTGATTTAAGAGGTCGGAAATAATTTTTATATAGGTTATTGATTTTATACTTGTGTTGTGATATAATAGTGAAAAAGGAGTGTTTACGTATGCCAAAAAACTATTTGCTTGAATATTCAGAACAGCTTGCAGTTGATATAGAAAAACTGTGTCAACGTGTAAAAACTGCGTCAAATACGTTATTTCAGATAAGAAAAAGTTCAAGTAGTATATATGCAAATATATGTGAAGCGCAGTATGGTCAAAGTAAGGCGGATATGCTTTCAAAGTTCGAGATTGCACTTAAAGAATGTAGAGAAACGGAAGGTTGGTTGCAATTATTATATAACACAAATATAATTGAGGAAGAAGAGTTTAAAATACTTAGAAATTCAAGTGGAAGAATTAGACGTGTGTTAATTTCAAGTTGCAAAACTCTCAAAAATAATTCCCTGTAATAGAAAAAGTTATACTATTACAGGGCTTTTCTTTTGCTATCTAAGAAAGATATGAGCCTACGACACTTCGTAAGAGAGCAGAAGTACAACGATAGTTGTAAATTCGGTCTGTTAACTGCAAAATACGGCACGGTAGACGTGCAAAAAGGCAACAGTGTTGCGTTTTTAGTATTTTGGCGAGAGCTATGCTCGAAGCGCGCGTCGCAGGTTCAAAAGAATAAATGTACCGTTTTAGTCAATACGTATTAGAGGAAATATGACAATATACAGGTTCAAATCCTGCCTGTGGAGCCCAAAAAGAACAAGTCAAAAGACTTGTTCTTTTTTTATCCATTGCGAAAGGCAATGGTATCTCATCACACTTTAGTGTGTATATAATCACTGATAGGTGTATCTCATCAACCATAAGGTTGCATTTTGCAATGATGATATACAAGACAAAGTCTTGATGATATACAATACTTCGTATAAATTAAACTGACGGATATTTTATACGTGCAAGCGCAAGAAAACCGAAGACTGTTTGGTCTTCGGTTTTCTTTTTATCTGGGATACGAGATTAAATTAATAGTTCGTAATAGAAAAATAAGCGTAAATACAAGATTTAACTTATGGTTTTGGTTGAACTACAAGTTAATTTTAGGAATTCCATCAAAACCTTTTTGTAAATCGGCATCGGTGGGAATATAGTCGGTCATTTTACCGTCGTGGAAGTTTTCGTATGCAACCATATCAAAGTATCCCGTTCCCGTTAAGCCGAAAAGGATTGTTCTTTCTTCACCCGTTTCTTTGCATTTAATCGCTTCGTCAATAGCAACTTTAATTGCGTGAGAAGATTCGGGCGCGGGAAGGATGCCCTCAACTCTTGCAAACTGTTCGGCAGCCTTGAATACTTCAGTTTGCTCAACCGCTCTTGCCTCCATTAAGCCTTGGTGATAGAGTTCGGATAGCGTAGTAGTCATGCCGTGATAACGAAGACCGCCTGCATGGTTTGCAGAAGGAATAAAACCACTACCCAAAGTATACATTTTAGCAAGCGGACAAACTTTTCCCGTGTCGCAAAAATCGTAAGCGTATTTACCACGAGTAAGAGAAGGGCAAGACGCGGGCTCTACGGCGATCATTTGATAATTTTCTTTACCTTGCAATTTTTCAGCCATAAACGGAGCAATAAGTCCACCAAGGTTAGAGCCACCTCCCGCGCACCCGATAATAACGTCAGGCTTAATGCCGTATTTATCCATTGCCGTTTTGGTTTCCAAGCCAATTATTGATTGGTGTAAAAGAACTTGGTTTAGAACGCTACCTAACACGTATCGATAACCGTAGCTAGATACGGCAACTTCTACGGCTTCACTAATAGCGCAACCGAGCGAGCCTGTAGTACCGGGGAACTCTTCTAAAATTTTTCTTCCAACGTTAGTTAGGTTGGACGGCGACGGAGTAACGTTAGCGCCGTAAGTACGCATAACTTCACGTCTAAACGGTTTTTGCTCGTAAGAACACTTTACCATAAAAACTTTGCAGTCAAGCCCAAAGTACGAGCAAGCCATAGAAAGAGCCGTTCCCCATTGTCCTGCGCCCGTTTCGGTAGTAACGCCTTTAAGCCCCTGCTTTTTAGCGTAGTACGCTTGCGCGATTGCCGAGTTGAGTTTGTGCGAGCCCGAAGTATTGTTGCCCTCAAATTTGTAATATATTTTAGCGGGAGTACCGAGCGCTTTTTCTAAACAGTAAGCGCGAACAAGCGGAGCAGGGCGATACATTTTATAAAAATCTCGTATTTTTTGAGGAATTTCGATATAAGGCGTAGTTTCGTCGAGTTCTTGTCGTACTAGTTCTGAACAAAAAACTGTAGAAAGTTCTGCCTCGGTCATAGGTTTTTGGGTTGCGGGGTTAAGCAAAGGCGCTGGTTTATTGCCCATAAACGCCCTAATGTTTAACCATTTTTTAGGAAGTTCTTTTTCGCTTAAGTAAATTTTATATGGTATTTGTTTTTTCATAATATTTATTCTCCTTGATTATTTTATTGATTAGAAACTATAGCGCGTGCAAGAATTTTTTTGCGGGAATATCCCGCCACCTAAATATCACCTTTTGATTCATAACAAAACTCCTTAAATAAAAAAATCCCAAAGAGCAGAATAACCCACTCTTCGGGACGATAAATTTTTACCGTGGTGCCACCCAAATTGACTATATTCTCTTATAGAATAAGCCCACTTAATACACGTACAAACATACGTTCTGCCTTTTTACGGGTGCAGTTCCCGTCGATTGCTACTTGCGAATAATCGCTTTCGTTCGCCCTTAGGAGCCCATTCGGTCTTATTCTTAACGTTGCAATCACACCATCTGCAACTCTCTGAAGAAAAGGTAATAAAACTTACTTACTCTCCGTCAACGGTTTAGTATTTATTTTTACCTATTATACTGCTATGTTTTTGGTTTTGTCAAGCGCTTAAAAAAAATTTTTGAAAAAATTTGACCGTATATTATATAGAATAGTCGTCGGTTTTTTCCATAATGTCTGCAAGGGTAACGCTCTCTAAATAATCGGTTATCGCTTTATTTAAGCCCTGCCAAACGGGCAACGTTATACAAATATTTTTCTTGACACACGGTTCTGCGCCGTCTTTCAAACAAGCAACGGGGGCAAGACTTCCTTCGGTTAAGGTTAGAATATCTTTCATCGTATATTCCTCGGGGGCTTTCGTTAATTTATAGCCGCCGCCTTTTCCGCGAAGTCCGATTAAAAGATTCCCACGCGTTAAAATCACGAGAATACTTTCCAAATACTTTTCGGAAATGCCTTGCCGCATGGCAATTTCATCTAAACGAATGTAGTTTCCGTTGCCGTTTTCTGCTATATCGATCATCACGCGAAGCGCGTATCTTCCTCTTGTTGATATCATTTTCCACCTCCGTTTTTTCTATTATATCAAAAATTTTTGGAAAAATCAAGCAAAATACCCTTAAAACCTATTGACAAAA